>DASYDW010000119.1 GCA_036499395.1 Pirellulales bacterium | reverse complement strand
CACAGCGCGTCGGGGATGTGGTGAAACTTTGACGTCGATTGATCGCCCACAGGCACCTCCGTGCAAATCGAGAATGGTCTCCTCAACCTGCACTACGGATGCTTGCAGCCAAACGGTTCGGTACTCGGATAGGCTCTAAGGACTTCCCAAGCAGGATTGCGGGAAATCCTGCAACAGCCTGCAAGCATTTGCAAAAGCTGCCAGCTTTTACTGTCGGTGACAGGTTTCTTTTTGCGCTGCGCGGTTTTCCCGGCATTCCGCCGGTCGCCCCTTGAACATAAGCTGCCAAGAACGCAATAACACGGGAAGCTTTGCGCAGGGCCCTTGGATCCAATATTTCGTCGGGAGAGAGGCAGTACTCGCATGGGAAGAATCTTCGAGAAGCGCAAAGAGTCGATCTTCAAGACCGCTGCTCAAAAATCGAAGCTCTACGCCAAGTATGGCAAGCAGTTGTACATGGCGGCCAAGAATGGTGTGCCCAACCCGGACGTCAATCCCTCTCTGCGCAGCATGGTGGAAAAGGCCAAGCGTGAACAGGTTCCCAGCCATGTGATTGAAAAGGCGATCCAGAAAGCGAGCGGCGCGGGAGGTGAGAACTTCCAGTCGGCGCGATACGAGGGATTTGGTCCTGGGGGCGCCCTGGTAATCGTCGATTGTTTGACCGACAACAATCAACGAACGATTTCCGAGGTCCGCAGTTGCTTTA
Organism: Pirellulales bacterium; assembly: GCA_036499395.1. Lineage (NCBI taxonomy): Bacteria > Pseudomonadati > Planctomycetota > Planctomycetia > Pirellulales > Pirellulales bacterium. Next base: position 32,050 of record DASYDW010000119.1, on the reverse strand, counting down.
CCAAAACCGGCTCCAAGTTGGCAGCCAACGGCTCGGTCGTGCTGTCGTTCGATCACCTGGCCGTTCTTTCCTTCAAGGGTGCCAGCGAAGACCAGGTGCTCGAGGCCATGTTCAATGCGGATGTTGCGGTCGAAGAAGTTGAAAATAAAGACGGCTTCATAACGATCTTTGCCCCTCCTGCCGAGTTCTTCAAAACCAAGATGGCCGTCCTCAACGCCTTTCCCGATGTCGAATTGGAATTCCAGGAAATCACTTTTCTCCCGCAGACCAGCAAGACGCTAAGTGACGAAGACCTACCGCTGTTCGAAAAGTTCCTCGAGATGTTGAACGACTGCGACGACGTGCAGGACATCTATCACAACGTCGCGCTGCCACGTTAGCCGGCCTTCGCCTTCGTTGACGAAAACGTTAGCCTCTGACGCTTACTAGCACGGATCGCTTCCGTCTTTTTCGCGCTCATAGTGCCAGATGTACTCCTCGCACGCTCCGACCGCGATGCCTAACACATAGGCGATCAAATCTGGGCTATTGAACGAAGAACCGAGTGCCAAGTGGCCCAGACGAGTCGCGCGAATTCCATCGATCCAGGGAGCGTGATAAAGCTGCAAAAACTCGACTGACCAAGCCGCGCCAAGAGCGACTATTGCAACGCGCACGGTAGAAGCACTGCGAAAAACCAATCCAAAACCAACAAACACGGCCAGAGCCCACAGCGAGTCCCCGCCGTATTTGGCGAGAAAACCCGGTAGCGGAAGCAGGCTCGATCGCCACAGCAGCCCCGTCCCGACAACGAGCGCCGCCGCCGACGCATAGACCAGCCGACTGCGTTCAATCACTCGTCGCTTCCCGGCATCGGCGTGCCCAACGTGCGTAGCGCGCTCTGCAGCTGCGACCATTGGCCATCGATCCATTCAACTTCGAGTCGGCCTGAATCCTCGGTTTCGTCGGCCTGCAGAACGTCGGCCGGCCAGTCCAGTTCCAGCTCGCCGAGCGAACGGCGGATCTCGGTCAAGTTCCATATCCGCGTCGCCGTGTTTTGATCCACCGAAGTGATCGCCAAGCGGCGTTGATTCGGCGCGAATGTGACAAACGGCGAAGAACTAGGCGCAGGATGCACGATCTCGGCCCAGTCGGCTCCCGATTGCGGATCGACCAAACGCACCTCGCCGCTCGGTTGCGCAATCGCTAGGGCCGAGCTGTCGGGCGAAAAGGCGATGCCGAGCCCGTTCGGTGTCGTCCCCTGGGCTCGCAGGTTGTGAGCCAACGTCCAATCGGTCGTGCGCCACAATTGCACGCCGCCGGGGGTCGTCGCCAGCCAGCGACCGTCACGACTGAACTCAAGCATGCCAAACTTATCGATCGACAATTCGGCCAATCGATTTCCCGATGAGATATCCCATATAGACGCGCCCGGCGTTTCCCATCCGGCGACGGCTGCCAGGCGCTCGTCGAAGTTCACGGCGGCTTTTCGCGGGTCCCCTGAGGGCCGCAGGTTGACGCGTTCCCGTCCAGACGACAGCGATTGGGCATGCCAGCCGCCCACGTCTAAAAACACCAGCACTTGGTCCGGCTCGCTTGTGGCCAGACTGGTAGGAGTCACAACTCCGCTGATCCGCTCCGGCGGCCCGAGGGACACAATGGTTGTCGCTTCCCCTTCATGCGAGTTTTGCACGCGTTGCTGGCGGGGCCAGCGATAAATACCAGAATAACTCGCGAGTATCAGGTTCCCCTGCCGATCGAATCGCGCTGCGGAAGGCGTGCCGCGCTTAACTGCCAGGCGCTGGCATCGCTGTGCGTCCCATAGCTCGACGCCGTTGTCAGTGCCGACGGCTAACAAGCGGCTGTCCGGACTGCTGTGCGTACCATTGCACGCGCCAATCGGGGGCGAAAACGCGCGAGGCAAGTACCGGCATTCGGATCCCGACGCAAGTTCCCACAATTCGACCGATGTTCCGGAAGGTTTCAATAGCGCGATTTGTCCTTCGGCGTCGCAATCAATTGCTAATTTCACAAATCCCTGAACTTCGAGTTCTCTCTGCCCTGTGCCGACATCCCACAGCATCAGTTTCGAATCCCACAAACTGCAAGAAACCAGCCGAGCACCATCAGCACTGAACTGCATCTGATGCGGGAATCCGCGGTGCTGGAGCCGCACCAGCTCCCTGCGCGTACGCAAGTGCCACAGCGTAATCGGCTGCGAGCCACTCCACACAGCCACGCACTCGCCGTTGGGATGCCAAACGGCTTGTACGGCAGGGCCCTCCACCGCGAAGCGCGTGACGAGTTCTCCACTATCCCAGGCAAAAACATCGACGTCGTGCGCCGTGCAGACCGCCAATCGTCGCGAAGGCGAATGATACGCGCTAAAATTGACGGCCTCGCGATCGGTCAACGTGCGGATCAATGCACCCGTTTCCGCATCGACGACTTGCACACCGATACCGACGCGGCTCACCACAGCCTGCGCTCCAGCGGGCACGAACGACAGCCATGCTGCCTGCGAATCACTCCAGGCAGGTTCGAGTCCGGCGTCCGTGATCCTCCATACGCGCGTCCCCCGTTCGCCAGTAACGGCCACGAATCGTGCATCAGGCGAAAAGACTGGCTGCACTCGGTTCAATTCGTGCCGGATCACGCCCACCGGAGCACCGCCCGAGAAGCGCGCGACGAATAGTGTTTGTCCCTGCAGATTTAGGGCGAACAGGTCGGCCTTCCGCGCCACGGCGCCATTGTGTACTTGCTCTTCACCCTCCCAAATCGTGCTCGTGCGCCGCAGATCGGGAAGCGAGAGCGATCTGATCGCGGCATTGCGCAACTGCAACTGTCGCTCGGCCGTCGCGCCGATCCCCGGAAGCAACAGCCTGGCACGCTTGATCGTATCGATCGCCTCGAAGCGCTGGCCCAACTGTCGGCTGGTATTGCGGGCCGCAATTTCTGCCAAATACGCATCCCACAGGCGTAGCTGGGCGTCGCTTTTGGCCTCGCGTTCGGCAAGCTCGACGCGCGTGGTAACCTCGAGTTGGCGGCTCAAGCGGTTTGAATACCACATCGAAACGATCGACACGGCCAGAAGTAGCAGGGCCACCGAGCCCAGGGCCGCCGCCAAGGCGCGATTGCGCCGGCACCATCGCCAGGCATGTTCCCAACGGCTGCTGGGGCGCGCATGAATTGGCCGATCGGCAAGAAACCGCCGCAGATCATCCGCTAGGTCTTGTGCCGATGCATAGCGATTAACGACATCGCGCTCCAGGCACTTTGTGCAGATCGTCGCCAGGTCGCGCGGTAAGGCCGGAACAAGACGTTTGATCGGTACGGATTCAGCCAGAAGCACTTGCTGCAAAGTGTCGATCGCTGTTTCGCCTCGAAACGGGGGGCGACCGCTGAGCAATTCGTACAGGATCGCCCCCAGCGCATAAACATCCGAGGCCGGTCCCACGGCACTAACCCGGCCGGCTGCTTGTTCTGGCGCCATGTAGCTCGGCGTTCCCAGCAGCGTGCCGCTGTGTGTGTGGTCCGAGCCCTGATCGCGAAACACTTTCGCCAAGCCAAAGTCCGCGATCTTGACTTGCAGAGCGGCGTCTTCGCCGGCAATCAGCAGATTATTCGGCTTCAAATCGCGATGCACGACGCCGCGCCCGTGCGCAAAGGAAACGGTGCGCGCCAACTGTTCGATTAGCTCGGCGGCACGACGCGGATTCCAAGGCGTACCATCAAGCCGTTGCGCTAGCGTGCCCCCGTCGACCAGCTCTAAGGCGAGATATGGCCCCTCTTCGTGCTGGCCGTAATCGTATACCTGCACAATTTGTGGATGGTGCAACGAAGCGACGACCTCGGCTTCGGAACGGAAACGAACCAGCAGCTCTTCATTAGTCAGGTCCGCCCGGCGTACCATTTTCAGCGCCACCAGTCGATTGAGGCTCGGTTGCCGCGCCTTGTAAACCACTCCCATGGCCCCGCGGCCAAGCTCTTCGAGGATCTCGTAATCCGCCTCCAGCTTTCGATCCGGCCGGTGTGCGGCATTTGTCGCCGAAATGTTCGTTCCCTCGTCGACCGCCTCATCCCGGCCAGCGGGTTCGTCGAATGCCTGGTGCAGGCGGACCTGGTCAGTCAATATCTCGGCCAGCTCTGGATAGCGTTGCGAAAACTCGGTCACGTTGGGACGCTCGCCCAGGTTTTCGCGGATTAAGAATTCCGCATACACGACATCAGCGGCCAGCTCGGGATCCGCGGCCAGTGCTGGAAATCGCGCCAGGTATTCTCGGGCATCCACAATCGACCCGCGCCGCAAGCGCTGCCGCAAGTCGACGCGGACCACGGCCGCCAACTCGCTGGCTTGAATGTCGTCGCAGCCGGTCAGGAACTCTTCCAGCAGTGGCGTCCGCGATTGCCAAAGCAGCGAGTACTCGCGCGCCGGGGCACGCTGGTTACGAAGGCGAGCGGCCGAACTGTCAGGCACGAACGGGGTCATCGGTGTTTCGTCGGTGCGAAAGAACGATTCGCCGGCGCCGCCGGATCGTTCATGGGGTTTCAAGCGGCGCAACCGCCGTTTGCGGGCAAACCGCACGGCCCAAAAAACTCAATCCTCCAGGCCAAGTTCTCGTCCCACACGTTCGATACCGCGTGAGAGTTGCATGCGTCGCGCCTGCCCGGAACCCCCGAGCCGGTCGGCGACCTCGTCCCAGCTCAGTCCTTCGCCGCGCAAGTCCGCGATCCGCCGCTCTTCGTCAGCCAGGGCGCCGCGCATGCGCTCCAGCAATTCGCGTCGCGAAAACATCTCGCTGGCCGAAGGACAGGGATCGGCAACCTGCGACAGAACGGCGGGCGAAACCACGGCCACGCGGCGCACATCGCGGCGCAGTCGCCGCTCCTGGCGGGCCCGCGATGCGAGCTTGTTGCGGGCCATTGCGACCAGCAGGCGGACGAGTTGGTCGGCACAATCCAGATCGTACTCGCCGATCGCGGCCCGGACGAAAAAGCTAGCTAGCACCGATTGCGAGACGTCCAGAGAATCGAAGGCACGGTTGAGTCGCTCGTCTTCGATCCGCAGACGCACCTCGCGGCGAATCAGCGGCTCGTAGCGGCGGACAAGCAGTTCTGCCGCCTCGTCATCGCCGGCCCGGATTCTGCGCAGCAGCAACGGGAAGTCATCGTCCTGGTGCATGGCTCTTGCCCCCGACTCGCAAGTTCCGGCGCGCCCTGCCCGGCGTCGCATCGGCTCCTTATTGATTTTTCTTCTGACCCGTCTCGTGTGCGTTTCTCGCCGCCCCGGCGATATATCGAGATGAGCGGAGATTCGAGCCAATCGTTACCGCACCTTCCGTTCTGAATCGTGGCCCGATTGCAACCTTCGCTAGCACGTCTGCGACTGTCCGGCCATTATAGTTCCCCGCGATGAGAATGATATGTCGCGCACACATAAAGAGTTCCGTCGTCGACGGATGCGCCCCACCGGCCCGCGTCCCGTAACCGCTCGCCGCGATATGCTCGGTCGCTCGACGGCCGGGTCAACCTGGCGGAAACCGCGCATCGAGGCCCTCGAGGACCGCCAACTTCTGACGGCGGTCCCCTTTGGATCGCTGGCCTCACAGCTACTCGCACAGCTTCAAGGGGATGAAATCCGTCTGGTTACGACCCTGGACCAATATGCTACCGGCCAGAACTCGTCGCTTCCCTTTGTGGGCAACCATCTGGGGGACGCGGCCAAAGCGCTTTCCGGATTCAGCCAGCAAATTGACACAGCGCTTGTTTCGTTGGGCACGCTGACTGACCCGTCCGCGTCCGTACTGCAAAATGCGCTCTTCAACGCACTCGGGCCGGGGGGGCTGAACCTTCTGGCCGACCAGAATGGCAACGGAGTCGACGCTTCGGACGTCATCGTCACCGCCCCGGGCGGCGTCCTGAACGGGAATTTCTCCGTACAGATGACCCTGCAAGGGACCGTAGCTGGGCCGACCACCCCCCTGACGTTTGCCACGGGATTGCCGGGGCTACCGCTGAAGATCGATACCGATGGCGCGCTCACAACCAATGTCCATTTCAGCTATCAGTTGGCGTTCAATTACAACGCGTCGACGCAGCAAGCCACGCTCGATGACAGCCAGCACCTGCCCGGCATCGGTCATCAAATCGAGCTGGGCATCACCGTCGGGCTGCAAAACTTCTCGGCCACCGCCACGCTTGGATTCGTCCAAGGCGCGCTCACGCCCCTGGCCGGTCAGGCCAATGCGCTATCGCTGACGGCGGACCTGGACGGCCTTTCGACGACGCCGGCGCTAATTGTGACCGGCTCGGCCATTGCGAACCTGCACCTGGCGGGCAGTTTCGCTGGCACCAACAATGATTTTCCCGGAATCGACACCGATGTACATCTGAACTGGAACATCAACAGTCAAGACCCGAACGCCAAGGCCCCTGATATTTCGTTCGACAATGTTGATCTGGATTTGGGCAAATTCATCTCGAACGTCATCGCCCCCGTGTTCCAGGACATTCAATACGTCACCGAACCTCTCAATCCGATCGAACAGGTGCTCGGCTATCCGCTGCCAGGATTAAGTGATCTGAGCCACATCATTGGCGCCGGAGACGTCACACTGCTGACACTGGGTGGCATCGCGGCGACGGTGACCGGCTTTGGCCCGCTCTACGACCTTCTTCAAAAGGTGAATGGGGTCGTCAACCAGTTCAACCAATTCGATCCCTCGGGCGCGACGATCTTGTTGCCGCTGGGGGGCTTCGACCTGAGCACCTACGACCTGCGCAACGTCACGAGCGCGGCGGATCCGACCAACCTGGCCGTCCAGAATCTCACCGATCTCTCACCGAGCGATATTGTCGGAGTGGCCCAGTCACTGGCCGCGAACATTGACAAGCTGCCTCTCTCGGATTCGGAAAAGCAGTTCATCGACGGCTTTACCAGCCAACTGAACAACGGCGTCGATCTGGAGTTTCCCATCCTGCAGAACCCGGCGGGTGCCGTATTTCCTTTGTTGCTGGGGCATGACACGGATCTGTTCACACTCAACGCCGATCTGCACACCGAGGCGGCAGGGTCGGCGGCCTCGGGCTATTCGATCTTCGGCGTCGGCATCGATTACGGCGGCGAGGTTCAGGTCGATACCCATTTCAAGTTTGCCTACGACACCTTCGGCCTGCGCAGTTTGATAAAGGACATCGCTAACGATAACGTCTCGGCGGTGGAAGTCGCCAAGGATGTCGCCGCTGGCTTTTACGTCGACAGCAGCTCCTACTTCAAACTGGCCGGCGACGTCTACGCGGGGGCGACCGGTTCACTGGGAGTCTTCAGCGCCGTCGTCGGTGGCTTCGTGTCGACAGGCAATTCCGGCAACGATCCAGTTTCAGTGACACTGGATGACCCAGACGGCGACGGTAAGGTTCGCCTCAGCGACTTCGCAAATGATCCGTTTCATTTCAGTGGCAGCTTAACGGCAGCGCTTGGCGTGGAAGTACGTGTTGGCTTCCAGGTTTTCAACCGCTTCGTCGGCCTGAAGAAACGCTTCGACGTCGCCAACAAGGTGCTGGTGGACTTCGATAGCGCCCAGGACGGTGGCGAGCCCGATTCTCCAATCCTCGCGTCGCAGCCCGACTCGAACGGCAACATCAACCTCTATGTCGGCACGTTGGCCAACCAGCGTCGCGACGTCGATCAGACCGATGGCACCGACCAATTGCGCATCGAGCACGTCGGCCTCACCGACCCGAATAATCCCGACGCGGGCGAGACGATCGACGTCACGCTGCGTCAAAAGAACCTGCTGGGCATCGAGTACGACGCGACCCAACGTATTCAAGGGGTCAAATCGATCACCGGCATTGGCGACAAAGGTGATCTGACGATCGACGTGCTGCCCGGTGTGACATCAGCCGTCCATCTCGAAGGCGGACAAGGGGCGGCTGATTTTGTCGACAGCGGCTCGGGCGCGGCCTATCTGAAAGCGGGGCTGCTCGATAGTTATCTGGGAGGCGGTTCGGGAAACAACACCCTGATCGGCCAGGGGGGCGCTGACACGATCGTGCTCGGATCGGCCGGCAACATCGTCACCGGCGGCGGCGGCTCCAATACCATCATCGTCAACGCTCCCACGACGCAAGGGGGCACGATCTCGGGCGGCGATGACGACGACAATACGTTGGTCGTAACGGCCGACGCATCGACGGCCGACGTCGGCATCGATCCCGACAGCGATACGGCCGTTCGATTGACGTACGACGAAAAAACGGGCGGCACCTTCCCGCCGTTACTCCTGACGCAGTTCAATCAGGTCGTCGTGACAGCGCAAGATCGAGGGACGAATGTCCATATCGGTGATCTCTCGCCCGCGGGCGTAAACACCGTCTATGTCAATATCCCCACGACCAATCAAGGGGGACGGAACGTCGAGCTCGACACGCGCAACGAGCTCGGTGAGAGCGATATCTCGCTACTCCCGTTCGATCACACCTATTCGACGGCCGACGGAACCAATGTTCTCGATCACGCCATCGAAATGACGAATGCCACGACTGGTGTCACGACCTATCTGATGGGTTTGGCGCCGGCCGATATCGTAACGATTAGCCAGCACGGCGGCACAGCCACGCTCGGACCGCTCGCGAACGATAATGGCACCGTGGTGTTCAACACTTCGCAGCGTCCAGCCGGCCAAAGCGAAACCGTCACGATGCAGACACCCGCGCTCGATACGGGGAACTCGATCTCGACCAGCCAAAATTCGGCCGGTGCTTTCGTCATTGATGCGCAGCTCTACCCCACGATTATTTTCGAAGGGCTAGCGATCATCGATAGCATCGAGATGGACATTGCCGCTCCGTCGATGCCCGACGGCGTCAACACGATCTTTCTCGACGCATCGTCACTCGCGGGCCGCCTGCAGGTAAATCTGCAAGGAGACGGCGCAGTCGACAACGTCTCCATCGCCGAGTTGGCCGTGGCTGCGTTGATCGACGTTGAAGGCGGTACGTCGAGCACTACATTGAGGTACGGCGTTGGCATGCTTACGGCGATTGCCGGCGACGTCGAAGCCCACAACGTCCAACTGACGATCGACGATGCCGAGGCCACGACGCCCAGCCTGCTGGTGATCGGCGCCACATCGCTGGTTCGCCAAACCGTGCCCGATGACGGGGCCCGGCCGGCATTCACTTACGACGGATTGCACGGTGTGCTGGAAGTTGACGGCGGCGCCGGCGATCGGGTGGGCCTCGATCAGACGCCGATGGGAATCACGAGCGCGTACTTCACGAATCCCGCGGGGACGCAAGACGCGCTCTATGTCGTGGCCGCGGCGGCCGCGTTAAACCTCGACGGTAACTGGTCGCTTTACCTTGGCCGACAGATGCTTGCCGACGGCACGGTCGTACGCACGAGCCAGGTGGTTCCGATTGCCGTGCCGGTCACGTTGAATTACGCCGGTAGCGAGCCGAACGAGATCGTTGTAGACGCCGCGCTCGATCCAACAGGCGCGCACTACAAGATTGGTGGCCTGGGGAACGTCACGCTGAACGATGTCGGCACGGGACTGAGCCTCTACGCGGCGAATCTGAAAGCGAACGATAGCCTGAAGCTGATCCTGACCGGTGCTACGGTCGACGTTAGCCTGCCGATGATGGGTCCTGTCGCGATCACGGTCGACGGGCGCGACCGCTTCGACGGACAGCACCCCGTCGGCGCCAACACGATTAACGTCGCGGTGCCGATCGGTGGTGTGGCCCTTTACCCAACGGGCACCAACGACAGCGTGCTGGCGTCATCGGATCCGATCATCATTCTAGGATCGATGCCGCAGGACGCGCTCAACGTCACTATCGCCACCAGCACGACGATCGGGATCAACAATCCTTCGCCTAATCAAGAACTCGGGCACATTGACAATAGCTATTTCGACTTCTTTTACGACGACGCGTACTACGTGGCCCAGACGCCGGCAAGTATCTCCCCAGCTTTTCCCGTGTTCACCAAAGTTTATGCCTTCACTGGCTTTAACGAATTGGACGTGAGCGCATGGGCGTCTGCCTCATTCCTGGAAAACAACTACCCGGCAGCATTCAATCCTCCCTACTCGGTTTACGTGCCGTACAGCACGTCATCCGCACCGCTGGTTTTCAACCAGGTTTACAACCAGACCTATACCGGCGGTGTTAATGCGTCGCTGCCCCAGTCCGTGGATGCGGACATGGATTACTTTCCCGTCGATCCAGCGGGGGTGAATAGCGACCTGGAGATCGACGCTTCGCAATTGCGCGGCAGCGTGAGCATCAACGTCGGCGATCCGGACTATTCGACGGCCAATACGATCGCGGACATGTTCAGGGAACTCGGGTCGCAACACGTGCAGACCTCGACCACTTCCCCGTTCTTCGCAGTCGTCAACAACTCAACACCGGGGGCTTGGGTCGACTTCGGGCAAACGTATGTGAATGTGTCGAACGTCGGACCGCAGACGACGCTCTCGATCAATGGCACCAATCCGCTGGCGCAAAACGCGAACACGCCGGTCGATCTACGCTCGAGCAATGCGGTGATCAATGACCCGCGCACCTACGTCAACCTGGGGGAAGGGGACCTGTCGGGCATCGAAGGATCGGTCTCCGTCAATCAGGTTCAATTGTCCGTCGACGGGCGCGACGGCACCGCGCCAGACATTCTGCAGGTTACTGGGACAACGATCACCGGCTGGGCCGTCGGCACGGGAGTAACGCCCCCCACGGCCACGCTCGGCACTTTGTTCGGCACACTCACCATCATCGGCGGCGCGGCGGATCAGTTCGATTTCGAAGCGACTCCAGCCGGTCCGTCGCAGGTGCTGGTCGAAAACATGATGGCCAGCGCCGTAGCGCAAAGCATGATTGTCGTCGCCGGAGAATCGCAAGAGGCCCAACCCGAGGCCCAGACGCAGCCTACGCCGGGCGTGTACGTAATGGGCAAGCAGGCCAACCAGCCTTTCGTGGTCGACGGGAACTTCAACCTTTTCCTCGGGCGCCGCCTGCATGCTGACGGATCGGTCGAAGACGTCGGCGACGCTACCGGCTTCACGAATCTCAGTACGTCCCCCAACTTTTCGGCCAGCACACAACTTGTTACGTACAACTACACCGGGGCCGGACCCGGCCAGTTGGTGTACGATGCCTCGACCACAAACGTCGCGACTGCCGGGTTGGCCCCTTCGATCGGCGCGGATGCCGCGTATCCAGGCCAAGGGGAGATCGCTTGGGATTGGTCGAGTCCCGTTCGCAACAAGGTTGTCTACACGCCGAATATCGAGCTGTTCGTCTACGCACCGAAGTACCCGGGCATCGGCGAGACCGCCACGATCAACAATGTCACCACGGCCATCGTGCACTACATTGTCAACCCGCAGGCCCCGGCAAACGGGGTCGAATATATCGGCATCTTCTCGGCATTCGGCCCGGTGTCCGTCACGGGGCGCGGCGGACAGACCGAGGTAGAGATCATTCCTCAGACGAGCGATGATCTGCGGCAGCGAATCCTGGCCGACGTTACCGTCACTAACGCCTCTTTGAAGGTCGTGGCCGACAACTCGACGAGCGCGGCGCCCGCCTCGCTGCCCGATGTCGTCCTCACAGGTGACGAGTTGCTCGGCCTGACGAGCGCCCCGATCCATTTCTCGCAGCTCGCCGACTACCTGACTAACCCTGGTAACTATACCCTAACGGCGCCGGGGCTGCAGATTGGCCTTTCCAAGTTTGGCGCTTCGTCGTTGACCATCGATGGCACGCCGGCCGGCGTGACGACCTTGTTCGCCACGGTCGATGGCGTGGGCATCGGGCCAGTCAGTATCGTGGGCACGACGGGACCGCTGTGGCTGGGGCATGGCCTCGACACCAGCACCCTCGTCGCCGTGAACGGACTAAGTAACCTTCCTCAGCAGTCGTCGCGCGACGAGTTCCGCGCCGCCTCGGTCACGATCGGTAGTGGAACGTTGCAAAACATTCTCGGCAACGTTGTCCTCGGGGGCAACGTGACCAGTGGTGTGGGCTACTACGTCTCAGGCAACACTACGATTGACGACCATGCCGACACAGCGCGCAACGTCACCCTGGCAGATAACTTCCACCAACTGGCGGACAACACTTTCGTCAGCGGGTTCGAATTCGATGGCCTGGCGACCGGGTGGTTGTCCTTCTATGACGAACTCACCTCCCCCGTCACCATTCTCGGCAGCGATGGAAGCTCTTACAACTTCAATAAGAACTCCAGTAGTTTTGCCGAGCTTCTGTTTGCGGGGCTTAATACCACCGTCAATGTTGTGGACACTTCGAACAACGACAACGGGCTTACGATTTACGGAGCGCAGCAAGTCACGGTGCAAGCGCCTGGCGGCCTGAGGTTGTCGTCAAGTGCGGCGCCGATCCAGATTCTGTCCAGCCCCGACCGCCCCAATCAGATCACGAACGTTATCGCGGACTTTTCGCTCTGGGACGGGGGATACTACCTGGCCTCGCAGAGTGGAGTGGGCCAGGTATGGTGGTCCGGTGCGCCGGGAACAGGAAAACTGACACTCGCGTTCCCTGCCGCCACAACCAACTTTACGCTGTTGGGTCTGCAGCAAGACGCTTTCCCCTTCTACGACCAGATTCACATCCTGGATACGCCGGCCGTTTTGGTCACGGTTAATCCCGGCGGCAGCATCCTTGATGTTCAGGGCACCTCGAATCCGCTGGTGATTGAGGACGATGGCGCTGGGCAGATCAATTTCGGGAACGCCAGCAATATGCAAGCGCTCCAGGGAAATGTCACCGTCCACGTGCACGACTCGACCGCCGGCAATGTACCCGTAGTGCTCGACGACTCGGCCGACACCACCGCGCGCAGTATCGCGCTCGGGCAACCAGCTGCGAACGAATGGACCGTCGCCGGCATGGCGCCGGCCACGATCGACATTCAAGGGAGCCGCGCGCAGCTTTCACTCGCCGCCGGAACGGGTGCCAACACGCTCACCGGGCCCAACGTTGCAACTACGTGGAATATCAATGCAGCAGGAGCCGGAACCGTCGGCGCCGTGGCATTCTCCGGAATGCAGAATCTTGTCGGCGGGTCTGCCAACGACGACTTCTACTTCAATTCCAAGAGTTCGAAAGTACCTGGCAATCTCGATGGCGGTCCCGGCACGGACACCGTTCATTACGTGGCCGTCCTCAATGGCACCGAAACGATCAACCCGGCGGCCGGAATTCTGCCGCTCGTCGGGGGAACGGCGTCGAGTATCGAAGCTGTCGACGTCATCGGCCCTCTCGTGGTGCAGAATCCCGGCACGCAAATCGGTCGCGTCACCGTGCCAATCACGCCGCTGCAGATCGTGACGACCGGCGGCAGCCTGACCAAGACCTATGTCGCGACCGGACTGCCTACGGGGCTCTCGATCGATGCCAACACCGGCATTATCTCGGGCACGATCGCCGGCACGATCAGCCCGGGCACAAACTTCAACGTCAAGGTCACGGTCACCGATAGCCTGGGCTCGCAAAGCGTGTCGTTTATATGGCAAGTGATTCAGGCCTGGTCGATCGTCAATCCTGGCAACATGACGCTGCCCGAAGGGGTGCCGATCAATTACCAGGTACAAACCATTAATCCCAATAACCTGCCGCTGACATACTCGGCGAACGGGCTGCCGGCCAGTCTGGCGATTGACCCCTACACGGGCATCATCCATGGCTCGCTCTACTTCTTCAATCTGAACCAAGGGCGCAATGTCACGGCACCGATCACGATCTTTGCCTACGACGCTACGACTCAGCAAACGACGTCGTTTACGCTGACGACCGAACCAGGGTTTGCACTCGACTTTTCCGGCAGCACGAATGGCGCCGGCGAGTCGATCGATTATGTCCCGGTTTACAATCCGTATGGACAGAGCATCACGTTAACAGCGACCGGCTTGCCACCGGGACTGTCGGTCGATGCAAACAACCGCATCGTGGGGACGATCGACAGCCTGGCCCTCCAGAACGCGCCTTATAACGTGCAACTCACCGCCGTCGACACGACGATCGGCTATACGGTCACACTGTCCGTGGTCTGGAATGTAGTTCCGTCCACTTATATAAACCAGCCGAACAATCAGACGAGCTACGCGGGATCGTCGGTCAATTTCCCGCTATCTATAACAAATGAATTCAATCAGCCGGTTTCGCTGACGGCGACCGGACTGCCTGCCGGTCTGACGATCGACCAGTCGGGCGTGATTTCCGGAACGATTTCGCCCACGGCCCCAAGCAGTTCGCCCTACGTGGTCGACGTCACAATCACGAACGAAACAGTGGGATACTCGTCCCCGGTTGAGTTTGACTGGACGGTGCTGACCCCCATCTCTCTGGCGGAATTGAACGCTGGCACGCCCGCCGGTACGCCTACGCTCACTACGATCATCGATCCTGCCACCGGTGGTTATCCGTCTGGATTCGTCACGGTATCGTACGCATCACAGCCTGGCGCGCCGACATACGTCTACTACGATGAAGGCGGCCAGTTATGGGCCTACAATGGCCAAACAACCACCGCTGTGCAGAGCGTCGAGCCTAACTATCCGACGATTGACACCGCTACCGACATCAACGCAATGCCAGGGCAGGGAGTGCTCTTCTTAGACAGCGAATACAACGTATGGTTCGCCAACCAGAGTGGTGCGCGCGTCGTTGATCCTGGGCCCGTCTATACAGACTACGGTCCGATGGCCTCGATCGGCAATCAGGTTTATTACATCGCGTTCAGCACGTCCGGTTTCACTCCGGAAATTCGGCAATTCAGTCTGGATCAGAACAGTCAACCCGTGGTCACGACGTTCGACATGCCGCAGTTGAACAACGCGACCGGATTGAAGTCCTTCGCCGGAGGCGTGCTTTTCCAGGGCACGGCCAATTCCGATCCGGCTCACCAACAACTCTACTGGTACAACCCCGGGGCTGGCACGATCGTAAACATTGCCACCGCATCGCAGTTTTCGGATATTACGGTCGTCCCCGGTGCCAACGGAACGCAGAACGTGTTCCTGTACGAGCACGCGTACGATGGCAGCGGATCGAAGCTGGTCGCGCTCAATTCGAGCTCCTTGTCTCAGCCGAATCCACAGGTAATGACGCTTGCCAGCTTCAATAGCTCGGTGATTCTCGGCTCAAGCGGACCGAATGGACAACCGTTGATGGACATCGGAGGCCAGTTGGTCTTCAGCGTCACGAGTACCGTGAATAATGCGTCGGTAATGCAATTCTGGACCAGCGACGGCACCGTGGCGGGGACCGTGCCGGTGGGGCAGGCGCTGGATTTGAATGGCTTGAATCAACAGATCGCCTTTCAAGGCGATGTTTACTTCTTCAATCAAGAGAGCGTTCAGAACGTCACCGATACGACTTCGGTCTCACAGCTTTGGAAGTTCGACCCTACGACTGGTGCCGCCACGCTGCTTCACGATTTCGTCGGCATCGGCTTCTACCAATACCCCACAACCGCTTTGACCGTCGCTGGCGACTACCTCTATTTCGAAGGCTGGAACGAAGCCGAACAGTGGGATGGCTTGTGGCGCGCTGGCGTCGATGGCACCGTCGCCGTGGTGCCAACCAAGGCGGACAATCCGTACGACAGCCCGGACCTGAGTCAAGCCATCGTGGCGAACGGGCAGCTCATCTTCGTGGCGCGATCTTCGCGGATTGTCGATAACTACGGGAACGAGACAGCGCAGGTTTGGACGGTCGGCCCGCCGATTGCAGCGCAAATGCCCGGCGATTTCGACGGCGACGACAAGGTCACGGCCGTCGACATCAACACCCTATGGGGTTTCATCCACGCCGATGATCCTCGTGGTGATCTGAATGGTGATCACGTGGTCGATCAGTCCGACATGGACTACATGATTCACGTGATTTTGAAGACCGAGTACGGCGACGCCAACCTGGACGGCTTTGTCGACGCCGCCGATCTGGCCGTCGTGCGCACCACGATGGGAACCGGCAATGGGACGCCGAACTGGGCCGCAGGCGATTTCAATGGCGACGGCACCACCGATGTGGCGGACCTCGCTGTGGTGCGCCGCAACCTAGGGTTTGCATCACCGGCCACGACGCAAGTTGCGACCCCGATCGCGATCGACGCGCCCGCCGTGCCCCCTCCGGCGCCCGTGTCCACTACCGTTACTACAGCGTCGAATGCCACGGCGCTGGTGGCTGCCATACCAACCGTTTTCGAATTCGGGCCTTGGGAACCCGTCGCACCGTTGACGGCACCATCGAACGCAGCGAATGCGAACACCGCGACCGCCAGCATATTCGGGCCAATCCAACCAGTTCCGACGTCGGCCGCGCAAGCGATAACGAACACAATCGCATCGCTACAGGCGCCCGCGGTGACTATGATCGATCAAAACCCTAGCGCGGTCGCGGCAGTGGAAGCCACGATTGCGGTGCCGGTGCCGCAAGCGGTTGTCTCGCCCCAGGCTGTTACCGCAACGCTCGTGGGCCCCCGACCAGTAGGTGAATCGGCCGCGCACCCGGTCGATGCGACATTGACGCTAGTCAATTCGCCAACTGCACGTGCCGCAGCCGTGGCGCTCTCGACCGATTCGATTCTGCAGGGTGATTTGGATGACGTGTTGACCTTGATCGCCGAGGCCACGATTGGCCGCCGGCGACGCGCCTAGTTCTCGAGTTGTTTATTGAAAGGCAGCTAATGGGCCGGACTACAAACGCCAACTATCTGCGTTAACCGGGGCATTTCTCGTATGCCCCCCCGTCCCATCATCTACTCAATAAATAGGCGCCCGAGGTTCAACATCCGATGATTGCAAAAAACTCGCACCGATGGCTTGTCGTGACGTGGCCCGTCTTGTTATTCGCGATGCTCCTCTTTCGGGGCACAGCGAGTGCCGTTGCCGCGACGATCTCGATCGTTCCGAGCTACGTGCAAAGCTATGACGCCTCGTTCGCGCCGCTCGGTGTGCTGGGCAATGACGGCGCCGCCACGCCCGTCGGCGACTACCTGCAATACGAGTTTCGCATGACGCTTGACGGGGCAACGCCGGGCGAAGACTTCTGGACAGCGATCTTCAACATCCAGTTGGGGGCAGGGATCCAGAATGCCTCGGGCTGGCTTGATCCAGCGACCGCACAGGCGAATGGGTACTACCCTGCCAATCCCTCACTCGCCACCTTCGACTCGAACGGCGCCGCCCCCGGCGGAGTGCAGATGTCCTGGCAATACAGCAACGGCGACTACGGAGCCAATCCCAACGACCTGCAAAGTATCATCATCGAAGCCGCCCCCGGCGAGGCAGCCAATCGACAATACGGCGAAGCCGGCCGGCCCGGCGACGGATCTGCCGACGGACTCGGCTTGCCGACCTTGCTGGGCACAATCCTCGTACAACGCACGGCTTTTGTTTCCAGCAGCGTGACGCTGGCCCCCATCGCCGGCAGCCCCTGGGGAACCTACGAAGGAAATTCACAGGGGACTGGATTACCAACGGCGCAGTCTGGTACCTCATTCGAGGGCGGCACCATTACACTACAAATCCCCGAACCGGGCGCCATTTTGCTGGCACTCTCGGCCGCGGCTACAGCATTATTCCTGGGTCGTCGTCGACCGCGCCGCACCTGGTAAGTTCTGCGGCGCTGCGACAAGTTACCTTGCCGCGTTTAACGCGTCGGCCAGTGACGCTCAGTTACCAGCGCCCGTTGGTGCGCCTTGGGCAAGTTCTACTTCGCCGATCATTGCCCCCTCTTGGGTCGGCTATAAAAAGCTCGAAAACTCGCCCCCTCGGCACGCATTTGGCCCGAAAATCCGGGGCTTGTTCCGTACGCGACCGCTGGCGAGAATCGAGACTAGCATCTTAAGTGGCTCCTCGGATCGGGGCGCACGGTCTCGGGGGGAAAGCTCCGCATGGCGGATTGGCGGCAGGTCGCAAAGCTTGAGTCGGTTAGCGTCATCGTTCCCGTGATGAACGAGACGATCTCGCTGCGCCAGACCGTCGAAATCGTGCTCGCGGACAATCGCCCGTGGATTCGGGAATTCCTGGTCGTGGTCTGCGACCGGACTACTCCCGACGCTATGGCGACGGTTGCCGAACTCGTGCGCGAGCTGGGGCCGCTCATCGTGGTGCATCATCAAAAGCTGCCGTTTCTGGGGGGCGCGATTCGCGAAGCGTTCGACCTGGCGCGAGGAACCCATGTAATTCTCATGGCCAGCGATCTAGAGACGGACCCGAACCTAGTGCGACGGATGATCGAGGAGGAGGCAAAAAATCCAGCGGGCATCGTCACCGCGTCTCGCTGGATTTCCGGTGGCTCGTTCGAAGGGTATTCGCAACTCAAGCTACTGTTGAACTGGGTATTTCAACAGTCGTTTTCGCTGATGTATGGAACCCGATTGTCTGATATGACCTACGCCTTTCGCATCATGCCGACGCGGCTGGTCCAGTCGATCCGCTGGGAAGAGCTGCGGCATCCGTTCCTGTTCGAAACGATGATTAAGCCGTTACGATTGGGAGTGCCGGTTGTCGAAATCCCGGCAGCCTGGAAGGCGCGCCACGAAGGGGTGTCTCAAAATACTTTTTTTCAAAATTTCGTTTACTTCCGCACCGGCCTAAAATCGCGGTTTGCCTGCAAGTCGAGCCTATTGCGCGCGGCGAGCGAAATTCCGGTGACGCAGTAGCGGCTTCCGACCAGATTCAGCACACAAGAACGGCTCGACTCCCCTCGAACAACGGCTCGCAGGAATTCCATTTTCATGAAGAAGGTCATTGTCACCACGACGATCAATCCCCCGACCAAGGCGCTGGAACGATTCCAGTCGTTCGAGGATTGGGAGTTGGTCGTGATTGGCGACAAGAAAACGCCCGCCGATTATCGGTTGAAGCGCGGGATCTACGTTACTCCCGAGGAGCAGGAGAAATACGACCCGGCATTGTCCGACGCGATCGGTTGGAATTGCATTCAACGGCGCAGCTTCGGGCTGTTGTGGGCACATGACATGGGGGCTGACGTTGTCGCGGTGGTCGACGACGATAATATCCCGTTGGATGGCTGGGGCCAGAACCTGCTCGTCGGTCAAAACGTTGACGTGAACTATTACGAGACCGACCTGCCCGCCTTCGACCCGGTCGGCGCCACGAATCATAGCCACCTTTGGCATCGTGGATATCCTTTGCAACTGCTCGCCAAGCGCGAATACAGCCGGATATCGCGGCGCAGCATCACCGTCGACGTCCAGGCCGACTTTTGGAATGGCGATCCCGATATCGACGCTATTTGCCGCATGGAGCATGCGCCGGAATGCACGTTTGACACGGAGGTCTTTCCGTTCGCAGCTAATCGGCTGTCCCCCTTCAACTCGCAAAACACATTCTTGAGCGGTCATTGCCTGCGCGATTATTTTTTGTTCCCGCACGTCGGCCGGATGGACGATATCTGGGCCGCCTACTACTTGCAGGCCAAGGGACGGAATGTCGTTTACAACCGGGCGTCGGTCTATCAGGAGCGCAACCCCCACGACCTGGTGCGTGACATGCGGCAGGAATATCTCGGCTATGAAAACAATCTGAACCTGGTGCGCGACCTGGCCCGCGACCCCGAATCGATCATGGCCTATCTGCCTGGCCGTTCGTTGTGGGCGTTCGAGCTTTATCGGAGGCATTTCGATCATGCGTAAGATGCTGGTGACTGGCGGCGCGGGATTCGTCGGCCGGCATCTGGTCCGGCGCCTACTGGACGCGGGCGATGAAGTCCACGTGGTGGATTGCCTGGCCGCTGACACTGGGGGGATCGCCCCAGCGAAAGGCTGGCCACTCTTTGATCCGCGCGACTATCGGAACTTCCACTTTCATCAGGAAGATTGCCGTAGCTGGTTTCAGCGCGTCGCCGACACGGATTTTGACTACGCCTTTCACCTGGCTGCCATGGTCGGCGGCCGGCTGATGATCGAGAATAATCCGCTTGCCGTGGCCGATGATCTGGCCATCGACGCTCAATATTGGCAATGGGCGAAGCGGGCGCGGCCCCGTAAAAATGTCTGTTTCAGCTCGAGCGCTGCGTACCCAATCAATCTGCAACGTGCCGATCATTATGTCCTGCTGAAAGAGGACATGATTTCGTTCGATGGCGATATCGGCATGCCCGACATGACCTACGGCTGGGCGAAGCTGACGTGCGAGTACCTGGCACGTCTGGCGTACGAGAAGCACGGTTTGAAATCGATCTGCTATCGGCCCTTCTCGGGTTATGGTGAGGATCAGGATGACGCTTATCCTTTTCCCAGCATCTGCAAGCGTGCCATCGAGCATCAAGGGGCCAAAGTGCTGAACGTGTGGGGCACAGGCACGCAGATGCGTGATTTTATCCACATCGAGGATTGCATCGATGGCATCCTCGGAACCATGGATAAGATCGACGACGCCGACGCTCTGAATCTGTCGACAGGCATTTTTACTAGCTTTATCGAGTTCGCCCAAGTGGCGGCGTACGCGCTAGGCTATCATCCCGATGTACAAGGCTTGTCCAACCAGCCGACCGGTGTTTTTGCGCGAGGCGGAGACACGACTCGCCAGAGGCAATTAGGCTTCTCGCACATAATCGATTTTCGCGAGGGCGTTGAACGAGCCCTGCGCTACTACGCCGCGCGACCGCAGCCGGCCGGAACCGCCGGCCGCTGACAAGGGGTGATCGCCGTGCCGCACGCGCCGCCGCCGAATACCGCACGCTCATCGAACGTGTCAAAGGCGGCGCTCGCCGTTGTCGCACTTTTGGCGTGCTACCTGGCGCTCGGTATCTCGGCCGCGTGTCGCAAATCACAAACCGGCGACGAGGGCATTCATCTTGCGGGCGGCGTCAGCTTCTGGGACACGGGTGACTATCGCGTACAACCGGCGAGCGGCAACTGGCCGCAGCACTGGTGTGGGCTACCCGTGTGGCTGGCCGGCTACGAACTCCCCTCGATCGATTCACCCGCCTGGCGCGACCTGAGCGAGTGGAGGTATACCGAAGAGTTCTGTTACGGCCTGGGGCACGACGTCGATCGCATGCTTCTAGCCGGGCGCATCATGGCATCGGTCTTTGCTCTGCTGCTGGGCATCGTGATCTACTGTTGGTCGCGCGCGCTATTCGGCGCGCGGGCGGGCCTACTGAGCCTGGCACTTTTCGTTTTTTCACCGACCATGCTGGCCAACGGCTTTCTGATCCTGGCTGACATGGCCTCGGCACTGTTCTTCGCGGCCGCGGTCGGTGCGTTGTGGTGCCTGTTGCACAGGGTTTCACTAGTAACTCTGCTACTGAGCTGGTTTACGTTGTCCGGCGTTTTTCTTGTGAAATTCTCCGGGCCCATGATTGTTCCCATGGGTCTCTTGCTGCTAGTCGTGCGTCTATTGAACCCCGCGCCTACAGTTATCGCGATCGGTCGCGTTCGCCAGGTTCAAGGGCGCCTGGCGCAACTGGCATTGTTTACCGGCATCGGGTTGCTGCTGGTCTTCGGCGTGGCATGGTCGATCTGGGCCTCGTTCGGCTTTCGCTATTCGCTGTTGAAACCCGACCTGGGCCCGCCATCGCGCGAAATATCGTGGGAGGCTGTAAAGACGAAGTCGCGTACGGTCAACGACGTCATCGGCTTCTCGCGCGACCATCACCTGCTGCCCGAGGCTTATCTGTATGGATTCTCGCACACGCTGCATACGGCGGATGAGCGCGCCGCGTATTTGAATGGCGCGTTTCGCCAGCGTGGTTGGCTCAGCTTCTTTCCTTACTGTTTGGCCTACAAAACGCCGCTCGAGTTGTTCGTCGTGGTTGTGCTTGCCATCGCGGCACTCATTTTCAATCGGCCAACTGGTAGCGATCCATCCGAAGCCTCGCCCCATTCGCTGGGAAAATTGCTCTATGACCTTTCCCCGCTTTTGGTGCTGTTTTGCGTTTATTGGCTATTCTCACTGACCAGCCATTTGAATATCGGTCATCGGCACCTCCTGCCGACCTATCCACCATTGATGATCTTGGCCGGAGCGGCGGCCTGGTGGTTGAACGCGCCAGGCAATCGAGCGCCGTCTGCCGACGGTCCAAGCAGCCTACCCGCCGAAGCTCCGCGCAGGCGTCTCCTGGCGTCACTCGCGAGCGTCGTGCTCGTCGGCGCGTTGTTTGCCTTGGTGGCCGAATGTCTATGGTTCTGGCCGGACTATCTGGCCTACTTCAACGTCGTCGCGGGAGGGCCGACCCAGAGCTATCGGCACCTCGGTGACAGCTCGCTTGATTGGAGCCAGGATTTGAAACAGCTCAAAAGCTGGCTCGATCGGCATCCGGCCGACACACGCGATCCGAGCCGATTGTATTTCTCGTTCTTTGGCGGCTCGCATCCCGAGTACTACGGCATTCAGCCGCGGCGATTACCGTCGTTTCCCTATCACCGAGAGCCGCACGTTCCGGAGCCGTTGACCGGCGGCACGTACATCATCAGTGCCACGATGCTGCAGTGCTTCATGATCAGCCCGCCCGGACGCTGGAACGTAGATTACGAAACTTCCTATCAACAGGTACGACAAGATCTGGGGACCTATCTGCGGTTGGATGAAAATGCCGCCGGCCGGGAACAGCTGGCGCGCATCGCGCCGCCTGAAACTTGGGACAAGGTATTCGACTTGTACGAACGACTGCGATTTAGTCGGCTGGCGAGCTATCTGCGAGCCCGTGAGCCTGATGACGAAATCGGGTATTCAATCCTGATTTACCGGCTGACCGACGACGACATCGACCAAGCGCTCGACGGCCCACCGGTCGAGGTGCTGGCCGAACCGGAATGGCAAACCGAGAATCGAAGTTACGAAGCGAAAATGCCACAGTAACATTCAGTAAGCCGCCGCGCCGGCGTCCCGATTCCTGACACGAGTAAGTCGAAAAACAATTTCTGAAAAAGACTCGACTCGATTTCGCGGGATCCGCTGCGCGACCTAACGTGCGGCAATTATTAGCGATCCGTCGAAACGGAAGTTTTTCTTTCTGCGCCGCGTCCGATTCTCCTGCGGAAAATCGCTCTTAAAGGTTGAGAGGGTTTCGCGCCTCACAGCTCGGCGGCAAACCCATATTGGCGCAATGGTTCTGCCCGGCAGTGGCGTGCTCCTCTCCCCGGTCTTTGTATTGCGCGACAAGGCCGCCGCGCACGCCCAGCGCGGAGGAGCAAGATGCCCTAGGGACAGCAGAATTGCCAAGTTGAGAATCTGCGTGCCGTCGTCTGTAGCCGGCCTCTTCGAGGCTGGGACCTCACAATGGCGCTCCGGGGGTCGCAGACCCCGGCTACAGACTTTGCGGTTCTCCGCGACAGCCCATTATCGGTTGTTTTAGGGATAGTTTGGGCGAGCATCGTCAGCCAAGCGACGAGAAATGAACGGTCAAGGCTACTTCAAAAAAGGGATCATCCTGGCGCAGAGTGCCGGTACGCGCCTCTATCCCGTGACCGCGGCCTTCGGAAAGTCGCTCGTCCCGATCTACGACAAACCGATGATCTACTACCCGCTCTCGGTATTGATCATGGCCGGCGTCCGCGAGGTGTTGATCATTTCCACCAGCGAGGACATACGCGGGCTGCAGCAATTACTGGCCGACGGGGCAAAATTAGGGCTGCGAATCGACTACGCCACGCGCTCGACGATCCGGGCAAACGCCTTCCAAGTCGGCCGAAAATTCCTGTGCGACGAAAACGTTGCACTGATTTTGACCGACCAGCTATTTTACGGGGCGCGTTTCGAGTTGGCTGTTTTGCAAGCTGCCCTGCGACCGGACGGCGCAACCATTTTCACCAAGGGATTGGTCGCTCGTCGGCCTTACGACGTCGTAGAGTTCGATCCAAGCGGCAACCCCATTTCGATCGTGTCGAATCTCGTGTCGACGCGAAGCAGCGCCGCGATCGCCGGTTTCTATTTGTTCGACCGGCACTTGCCGCAAATCGCCGCCGATCTGCATTCTCGCCGCGGAGATCGCGTTACGCTTTCCGACATCTCCCGAGCTTATCTCGACCGCGGCGGCCTGCAAGTCGTGCAGTTGGATACGGAATCCGCATGGTTCGATATCGGCACGCACGAGGTTCAACTTTCGGCGGCCGTTTTCGTCGAAATGATGCAGAACGAACGAGGACGGAACATCGGCTGTGTTGAAGAAGCTGCCTTCTTGCGCGGGCTGATCACTGCCGAGCAGCTACTCGAGCTCTCGGCCTGGGGGGGCAACGACTATTGCCGGTATCTACGGCGCGTCGCCCTGAGCGCGATTTCCCGGTCGCGAGAGTCCTAGGCGACCGCGCGTGACGCGGCGTGGAGAAGTGGATTTGATCACGAAGAATCCTGATTAATGCGACGGAAACAGATTGCCATTGTTCTGCAGACGGTCAACGGTTGCCGGCGTCCCATCGTTCTGGGCGTCAGCCGCTACACGGCGCAGCGCGCCGATTGGTCGCTGCGCTGGTGCTTTGTCGATCGCAGCCCGCTCGACGAAGGCTACTTGTCAAACGTTGACGGGATACTCTGTGTCACCGAAGACCCCGCCTGGGCCGAGAGCGTTTTTAATCGTTCCAGACCCGTGGTGCTGGCCGGCTGCCGACCGCTCGCGGCGGACCACGGCGCGGTATTCTGCGATCCGGAAAAAACCGGCGCGCTAGCCGCACAGCATTTACACCAGTCAGGACACGATCACCTGGCCTGCCTCTACCAGCAGGGAGAGCTGGGGGAATCGCTGCGGCGCGGCTTTGTCGAGCAGGCACGGCGGCAGGAGGTTGAGGCAAAGGTCTTGTGCCTACCGGCTACGAGCGACGAAATGAATAACGGCTTCCAGGCGACCATTTCCGACTGGCTGCTGAAATTGCCGCGCCCGACGGGACTCTTCGTTTCCTGCGACCGGTGGGGAGCCAACCTTTGCGAACTGGCCCGCGAGTCGCACATCGTCGTGCCGGAAGACCTGGCCGTGATCGCCCCAGGCAATGACTTGGATATCGCGTCGATGTCGCGTCCGGCGCTATCGATCGTAGAACAACCCTGCGAGAACATCGGCCTGCAGGCGGCGGCGCTGTTGGCCGATATGCTTGGTGGTGGCACGTCGCGCCACGTCGCGCTGAGTCCGCAGCAGGTTCTGCGCTGCGCTTCGACCGATAGCCTGGCAACGGCCGATGTTAACGTTCGCCAGGCCGTGGAATACATTCGTCAAAATGCGCACCGCCCCATCGGCGTGCGCGATGTCCTGAAGAGCGTCCACAGTTCTCGTCGCGCGCTGGAACAACGGTTTCGCCGCGCATTGCGGCGCACGATCATGGAAGAGATTCGTCGCACCAGGTTCGAACTTGCGTCGAGCTTTCTGGCCAAGGGCAGCCTGCCCATTAGCCAGGTCGCGCTGCAGTGCGGGCTGGGCAGCAGCGCCCATCTCAACCAGTTGACCCGGCGCTATACGGGGCTATCTCCCCGAGAGGTTCGCCAGCGAGCGAGACTCGAATCCTAGGCTTCGAATCTTTGGCATTGTGAACGCGTCAGGCATTCGCGTGCCAGCAAATCGCGCGGCTTTCGAAGCCGACCGGCCTATCGCCAGCGATCCCTGCTGCAAGGCCATTGCCCGCTACGCGGCGGACCGATCGCGGCGAAATCAGCGGGCGGCAATCGTCGAGTCTTGGCGACGAGACGACTAGAGAGATGCCGTCTTTTCTCGCGAGAACCAGGCGATCCCGACCGACAGCAGAACCGACCAGATCGCGATCGCGGACGTCTCGGGCACGGGCTGCACGGCGTTCTCTTGGTTCAGGGGATCCGCGGGAATCGAAATGCCGCTGAGCGACACATTGTCTGCTCCTATCGGCGCGGAAAAGTAGATCGAATAGGCCGTTCCCGTGAAGGGCAAGGAGAATTCCGTCCACACATTGTCGGAATCTCCCTGAGTGTCAGGCAGAGCTTCCGACGCGATAACGCTTCCTGTTCCCGACGGACCACCCACAGCGTCATAGATAGAGACAATTGTGCCGGGAGTGGATAAGCCGCTGTAATAGAAGGAAAACGTGGAGTTGGACCAGCCGGCCCAGATCGTCATCGTGACGCCGGCATTCCCAAACGAATCATCAAACGGTGCGATCAAAGCAACGGTGTCGCCCGAAGGGTTGTTGCTGAAATCTCCGATGCCGCCTGCGCCAGAAATCACGGCCAGGGCATTGTCGCTGAACGAGATGCCATAGTTAGGACCGCCCGTGGCCGGATTGTAGTCATGTATGTTCTGCCCATTGGCGTCGGTCTTGCTCGTAGGCCACATTTGAGCAA
This sequence comes from Pirellulales bacterium, assembly GCA_036499395.1. Taxonomy (NCBI): domain Bacteria; kingdom Pseudomonadati; phylum Planctomycetota; class Planctomycetia; order Pirellulales; species Pirellulales bacterium. The sequence continues at coordinate 5,771 of DASYDW010000119.1, read as the reverse complement.
ACCAATTGGTGCCGCCGGACCCGCCATCGTAGTAGTCGAGCACCGGCTCAAGATCGTGCAGACCTTCGAACGTCATCGTGACGTCCGCGTGGGAGCGTTCCGCCGCGCCCGGCACCAAAGCGGCAAGCGCCATCAGAGCCGACAGCCAAAATCGCTTTGGCAGAGCTGGCAGCGTCCCTGTTGCCTGGAAATGTCTTGTCATGGAAATTCCGTTCTCTACTTCGGTCCGATCAATGCGTCTGAGCAAACGAAAGCGTTTTGGTTTCAGCAACTCGCTTGGTCGGTCGCGCACTTCGACGGCCAAAGTTTCGTGCCTTCATTACCTATACGCCGCTGGGGGGCATTTCCCGACAACATCCCTCGGGCTTTTCGCGGCATTCCGCCTTTTCGACTGAGTCCGGAATCCGGCCTTCCACTCCGCCTGAAGTCGAGCACAACATCTCGCCACAACCACATATACAACAGTGGGTTATGGAAACTATACGCATCGCCAAACCGGCGGACAATGTTGGCTCGCAATCACCTCTGTCCAGCGAGCTTCCCAGCTTTTCTACATGCCGGAAGAAACCGTCGGCCCGACGCCACCATACGGGTCAGCGAGGGATTCTTAGAACCGAGCCAGCGAAGACTCTCGGTCAAACCGCGCCCCAGGAATGCTTTGAATGACTGCGCGATAGCAGGCTTTCGCCGTCCTCTGTCATCGCGTCATCCAGCCAGTCGCGCGAAGTGCCGCTCGCTTCGGCCGTCATCAGGAAGTCAATCGCCGCCAGCGATCGCGAACGGTCCACCCCATCGGCCGAAATTGAGAAATCACTGTTGCCGACGGTGGCAGCGTCCGCTGTGTGGGTCGTAACGGTACCTTGTGCTCTCACAGGCAAAACGGGCCCTACGAACGTATTCGCTGGTGACGATGTACTGCTCGTCGCCGAAATGCCTGGTGCTGCGCTGGGCAACGGCTCGATCGGCTTGATAGGTCCGATATGAAGCAATACGAACTGCGCAGCACGCCAGGCTTGCGCATGGTCGGCAACCAACTGCGGATCAAGGTCGATGATGGGGGCCTGTAACACTGACACGACGTTTATCGTGGCGAGCGCTGAACTCATCACGTCGGCTGCGTCCATCCCTCCGCCGCCTGCCGGCAATGTGGCCAGCCAATTCGACGAGACCGTGGCAAGGTCCTGAGCATTGACAATCCCATCACCATTCGCGTCGCCGGAACTCTGGGAACTAAGCCAATTCGACGACGTCAAAGCCAGGTCCTGTGCATTGACAATGCCATCCTGATTGAGATCGCCCGGCAATACATTGAAGGCAAACTGAAAATCCCCCCCCGGCTGCCCGTTTCCCGAAGGATAGCTGCTCGTCTGGTTCGACCATTCGCCATCAAGCGCATGCCCCGTTGTGTCGGTCACGGCATTGGGCCCGCTCGATTGCAGGTCGATGGTCAGCTTGTCGGCCCCCAGCGGCGTCGACAACGTCCAAACCGCGGTGAATGTTGTGGATGAGTAACTGAATCCACTGAAGGAATACGAACCTGTCAGGCCCGTTACTGTGAGACTTTCCTTCTGGACGTCAACACTTTCATTGAAGACGATGCGAATCTGATTCAGGTTACTCCACGGCAATGTCTGCAACTGCGCAGCGGATCCAACCGGAATTGCGTACCCGCCGTTTCCGTCACCGGCGCTCTGTACTGCAGCGAGAAAGCCCGTCGACCAGGCCGTGCCATCCACCAGGACTTGCGTGACCTGTGGCGGCGCGATCACATCGATCGTTATGGTCTTGGGCACAGGATCGAGATTGTGACCGCCGTTGGCCGTGCCACCATCGTCTTCGACCTGGAACGTGAATGTCGCGTAGGGCGTGCCAATGGCGCCGACGGACGAGACGAACTTCAACAGCCCCTGTGAAATGTCCGCCACGGGGATCAGTTGGCCTGCCGTAACCGCGGTCCCGTTGTCAAGAATGCTGCCGACTGTGGGCAATGTCGTGATCGACACCGCCAGGAAGTTATTCGGTGGGCTGTCGCCCGGATCGCTAAAGCCGAAATCGCTCGTCGCGAACGTGTAAGCGGTGTCCTCCGGCGTCGAAACGGTCGTGCTCGTGCCCGTCGGCGCATGGTTCACCACCACCGCAGTCGTGAAGCTCACCGAGCTACTGGCCGGGCCCAGCGCTCCCGAGGCGTCATAGGCTTGCACCGTCCATTGATAGCTGTCGCCATTGGCTAGCGCTGTCGCGAGCATGTAGGTCGTGCCGCTTACGGGCAACTGATTGGCAACCGTGGCGTGCGTCGTCGCATCGATGAGCGAAAAATAGTATCCCGTAGCACCGCCGATGGCGCTCCACTGGAACGTGGGGACAAGCGTGTTAACGTTGCCCGCCGGTGCGCTGGGTATGGGTGTCTGACTGACTCCGGCGAGCGCCGCGACAACAACATTTGCCCGCGGACTTCCCAGGCCCGTCACCAGATCATAGCCAGGCCCGGCCGAGTAGCTGGAGTTTGCGCCCGATGTCACATCGTGAAACGCATAGGTCGGGCCCGTCGTAGAATAAGCGGCGTAAATTCGCGTCAGCATTTGACTCGACGTCAGCGGTCCGCTTTGACCTGCCGCCTGATCGGCGATCGCCAGAAGGGCAGCCCAACAGGGCGCTCCGGCGCTAGTGCCACCGGCCTCACGCCAGGGAGCGCTCGGATAGTCGAACGAATCATAGACGTACAGACCCGAATTAACGTCACCGTCGAAGGCGACATCCGGCGTCATCCGTGCGTTGCCGCTGTTTTGGGCGCCGTACGGTTGGATTCCCTGCTGATACGACGGAACTGAGTTGAAGCTAAAGCCGCCGGAACTGCCGCTCCAAGCCACCTCGCCGCTGTAGTTTCCTTGACTATTGATCGTAAGCGTCGTGCCCCCCACGGCCAGCACACCAGGGTCCGTGGCGGGGTATTGACCAGCCGTGCCTGCATCACCGCTGGCGGCCACGAACATCACGCCTGTTTTTCCGGCGGGCGTCGTGAATAGCCCACCGTTGGTGTCGCCGGCAAAGTCCGCAATGCCCCAACTCATCGAAACAACGGTGGTATACGGCAGCGCCGACAGGCTACCTATACCGGCCTTGCGCGCCGTGTCGGCCGCCTGATAAAGATTCGTACTGCTATTCGAACTCGCTTCGACGACCAGAATATTTGCGGCCGGGGCCAGCGCATGAATCCATTGCACGTCCAAGGACGCTTCGACGCCCCAGCTTCCGGTGGCGTTTTTGGGAAGCGTAGCCGTGGCGGTCGAGCCCGTCTGGTTGCAGATCGTCAACTGCGGATCCGACAGACCAAATTGCTGATCGAACGCGTGCAGGTCCGCCGCGAGATTGGGCTGTTGATACGCGATCACGATGGCGATCGTCTGTCCGGCGCCGTCCCCCTTGATGAATCCCCCCTGGCCGTCGGAAAGATAAATGTCGTTGAAGCCGTACGCCTGCGAGATGTTCGCCGGCGAGAATGGCGCCGCCAGGTTCGACGCGCCGCCGCCGACGGAATCCGCCGGACTGGCGATGCCGAGCGGATCGACTTCGATCGCCGGATCGGCGACAAGATTACTCGACGCCGTCGCCGTGACGGCAGCGCCCGCGATCGAGCACGACACCGCGACCGTTTGCGAGTCGGGAGTATTAAATGCCATGCCCCCCGCGACGGTGAGCAAGGTTCGGTCCTCGAGCGACTCAAGCCCAAGCCGGCGCGCGGTCCCCCGGTGCCGGAGCGAGCATGAAAGGGCGTGTTTCGGCAAGGGGCGGGTGGTGCGATGCCGCATTGCAGGAAGTGATATCGGGAAAGGGTAGAACGCCGCGGCAGCGCGGTGACCGATTCTCCCTATCATGGCCAGGAATTACAGGCCCGGAAAGGGGGAAACGAAGATAGTTGGAGATACCGAGGGGGGTAGGGACAGGCAGGAAGCCGCAGGTTTTCTAAGCCTTCAGTGTCACCTACTCCAGTGCCACGCTGAGACCACGCCTGGAAATCGACAGAGTTGCCCAAATTTTTGCAAGTTCGCGCGATGTAACGCCCTCTCGGAATCGGCGGTCTGTGGTCCACAATCGCAGTTAACGACCCCAAAGGAAAGGTATGCGAGGCCGGTGGCAGCCGCGCAGTAACAGGGTCGCGCCCAACAACCGCGTTGAGACAACTTACGGTGCTTAGAAGGAGCGTCGTGGATTCGAATGCCAAACAAAGATTGTCAGCCGATCTTCAAACGCTTGCCCAGGCGAATGCTCGGTATCTCGATCCACCGGCGCATAAAATGAGCGGTCGAAATACTGGCGGCAATGGCACAGACGAGCCAAACGAGTGCCCACGGGAGAGCCTTGGTGGTGAGCCGTTCACCGACGCTTAAGGAGATATTGCAAGAAGTTGTGGATAGGAAGTTTTCAGGCGGCGGTTGCTTGGGGTTTGATTCCATCGATGAATTGAACTCCGGCGATCACTTCGGGCAGCAGTTGCGAGCCGTTCAGCAGCCGCCATCTCTTGGCAGCAGATTGCATCAGCTTGAAGACCATCGTGAGACATGCGGTGCGTGAGCCACTACCCTTGGTCCGCCGATGCCGCAGGCGCACCGTGGCGAACGTGCTCTCGATGGGATTGGTCGTCCGCAAGTGGATCCACTGTTCGGCGGGGAAGTCATAGAAGGTCAACAACACGTCGCGATCCTTGGAGAGGCACCCCGTCGCCTTGGGGTACTTGGCCTCGTAGGTTGCCACGAATAAGTCGAACGCCCTATCGGCATCGGCTCGCGTGGCGGCCATCCAGATGTTGTGAATCTTCTCCTTCGCCTCGGGCTGCAACCGCTTGGGAAGGTTGTCGAGTACGTTGGCCGTCTTGTGGACCCAGCAGCGCTGCTCGCGCGTGGCGGGAAAGACCTGCGAGAGCGCCTTCCAAAAGCCCAGCGCACCATCACCGGTGGCCAGCTTCGGATCGACGACCAGGCCCCGCGCCTTCACGTCCAAGAGCAGCCCCTTCCACGACTGTTCGCTCTCGCGAAAGCCATCGACCACGGCGATCAACTCCTTGCGGCCGTCGGCCATGGCACCCATCAATACCAGGATGCACTGCCGCTCTTCTTCCAAGCGGATATTGAAATGCACGCCGTCGGCCCACAGGTAGACGTACTGCTTCCCTTCCAAGGACCTCTTATTCCACTCCTGGAATTCGTCTTCCCAACAGGCTTTCAGTCGTGTGACGGTCGAGGCCGACAGGCCGGGACAGTTCGGACCCACCAGCGCTGTCAGGGCTTCGTGGAAGTCGCCGGTGCTGACGCCTTTTAGGTACAGCCACGGGATCAACTCCTCCAGGCTCTTGGTCTTGCGCAGGTATGGAGGAAGGATCTTCGAGGAAAAAGGTTCTGCTTCGCTTTTTGTTCGTCGATCAAGCACGCGTGGCTGCTCGATCTCGATTGGGCCGACGCCCGTGGTAATCGTGCGTTTCGGCAGATGGCCATTGCGAACCACCTGCCGATGGCCGCCCGCGTTCTTCAGGTCCGCGTGCGAGTCGATCCACTCAGTGACTTCGGCTTCGACCGCCTGAGCCAGCAGCCGCTGAGCGCCGTCACGGAGGATGTCGGTCAGCACATCGCGAGACGTTGCGACTGGCAACGACAACGTCGAATTGATACTCTCAGCCATGGTGGCGTACTCCGGGGGAATTGGGTCTTAAGCAACCAAATTCAAACCCAAGTACGCCGCCTTTTTCAACTAACCCGTCCACAACATTCGGTTATATCTCA
>DASYDW010000118.1 GCA_036499395.1 Pirellulales bacterium | reverse complement strand
CACAGCGCGTCGGGGATGTGGTGAAACTTTGACGTCGATTGATCGCCCACAGGCACCTCCGTGCAAATCGAGAATGGTCTCCTCAACCTGCACTACGGATGCTTGCAGCCAAACGGTTCGGTACTCGGATAGGCTCTAAGTAATTTCAACGGCAAATAGCATTTGCCTTACGAAGCATTCGACACGCGCCGCGAGCGATTGCGCGAGTTGGACTAGAAAGTCCCCGTCGGTAATGTCATCGTCGACGCCTTCATTCAAGTGTACAGCTGCACCGCATTTCGGACGCGAGGGTTGAGAAATCGAAATGCGTAGCTAGAAGTATCCTCGTTGCGGTAGCCCATAGTAGCCTGCTTTAGGAACTAAATTACTAGCCTCTTTAGTGGCACAATATATGTGCGCCGTTAGTTCTGAAACGTGCTGTTTTCCGGAGGCTGTACTGATTATTTAAGACACCGTGCGCGAGTTGCTTCGTCCTCAAAGGCAGAGGTCGAGAACAAATGTTCGGTTGCAATGATGGATACTGCTCAACATCGTTGCGGCGCCGAGAAACGTGACCTTCTAATTGAAACCCTCTTCAGAGGGCGACTACAGCCTCGGCTAGTCGGTTGAAAAATCTTGCGAGTAGTCTGTTCTCGCATCGCGGGAGCGGTTGTGTTTTTTCAAACACGACCGCCCCGCGCGTGGGGCGGTCCTTCCCAGGAGCGCCTTTCATGATTGCCCTTGCCAGACAATTTTCCAGGATTGCACGCCGCACGTCTATCGAAAAAGACCAAAGATCGAATTGTACGGAGCAGTTCCTCTTGCTTTTGCCCGCTATTCGTCGCCATGCCCAGATCCGATTTCAATTTCTGGACGAAGAAAATCGCGAGGAAATGATTGCGGCCGTCGTCGCGCACGCCTGGAGTTTCTTCATGAAGCTTGCGAGTATGGGACGGGAGAAATTGGCATTTGCCGGTCCTCTAGCCCGCTATGGTATTGCTCGAATTCTCGACGGTCGTCAAGTCGGCAGCCAAGCCAACGTCCACGACATTAGTTCGAAATGGTGCCAACTTCGGAAGGGAGTCTGCGTTGATGCTCTCGTTCAACGTGATCCAACGAACGGCGAATGGCAGGAGATCCTAGTCGAAGACCGAAAAGCCCTCCCCTCGGATCTTGCTGCCATGCGAATCGACTTTCGAGAATGGCTCAAAACTCTCGCTCGACGGGAGCGTCTCGCGGCGGAATACCTGGCGGCTGGTGAAAAGACCCAAGCTGTCGCGAGAATGTTGCAAGTGAGCAATGGCCGCATTAGCCAAATACGCGCCGAGCTAGAACGCGCCTGGTTGCGTTTTCAAGGAGAAGTCGACGAAACTCGGGTTTAACAAGTTGCCAATCTGTCTACGACCATAGTCAGGGGCGCAGTCGGCGGGGAGCACCCACTCGTTTCAGAACCGATATCGGGAACGAGCGGGTGCTCTCGATTGGCGTGGAGCATCGCCGTCGAACTGTTGCGAGAGGCCCAAAACTGCAGGATGTAGCCAGAGAAAGCGTGTTTGATTGTTCTTACAAAGGGCCATTGCATTGTCCGATCCCGAAGCAGCATTAGCTGCATTGACATGCATTGATCGACTTGCGCAAATGGAATTCGGAAGCTCCACCAGCGAGTCTAATCTAGCAATGCAAGACCGGGACAATCTGCAATGATGCGTCTATCTGCAAATAACCGTCTAGTACGTGAGGACGTTGGTGTACCAAGCCAATACCGGGAGCATCCCAATGTTCGTAATGGCCTGTTTTTCGCACTGCCGTAGCCACTAATCAGCGCCGTAGCAGCCAATATTAATACCAAACGATTCGACGCCGCTTTGTGGGCCATGGAATCAGACCTAACACGCGCTGCGGGCGCGGTCGGAGTCGGATTCTGGGGTAGTCACCGAATTGTTTATTCGACATTGGCGCCTCCGCGAACGGATATTACGCAGAACATCGTGCAGCCTCTCGGTTGGACGGCGGAGTAAATTGAAGCGGTGAATACGATCGGTCAGCACCGAGTTGAGCGATTAGCGGCACCAGCACAAGGTTACGCAGGATGGTTGCTGACGAACCCGCAGTTTTTACAGGAGCATGATTCGTTGTTTCAGACCTGGCGAGAAGAGGTTGCTCGACAGGGCATTCCCCTGATTGGAGCCACACGATCTCTCGGCCTTCTTCCGGAAGCAGTCCGCCAGGCCGAAGGTCGAACGGCGGAATATCTGACCGCTTTCGAGGAATTTTTCCTTCGCTGGCTTTTGACGGGCCTTGCGGCTCCCCGTCTTCCGCAGCCGCTGCAGCCCCAGCTATCAGCGCTGAGCACGTCAACGGTACTCGGCTACATGCGAGGTGGAGGATACGTGTTCTGTTTTCCTGACATTTCGCCAATTCCCAGCCGCGATGAACTACGGGAAATGATCGAAGACGCTCTGCGCGGAGCCGAGGCTCCTGAGCACCTGGCCGATTGGATGGATAAAGTCCGCGCCGACAATGCTGCCAGAAACACGATTACGAGATATGCTCGGTTGTTCGACTTGCAGCATTATCTGCGCGCCTTGCATCAGCGGCACCACAGTGTTCTGCACCGACGTAAGAGCTCTGTCATTCAGGCGTTTGCGACTTTTTTCCAGGTGTCCTCAGACACGATCGCGGGGGATCTCGACGTAATCGACAAGCGCCTCGGCAAGGAGTGGTTTTTGGCCACTCCGGGGCCGGCTTCGCCAAATCCGTAAGTCGCTGCCAAGCGACTTCGGTTTTATTGCCCATCGATAATCGCTCTGTTGAGTTCCTTGGCACTCGTTCACGATCCACGTGAGAGAGCCGTGAGAAATCTCAATGGGCGATGTCGATGGCCACGGATGGCATTACCAAGCTGCTCTCGATCAAGGAACTCAGCGATCTGACTGGGTTCTCAGTGAGCACTCTGCGCCGGCGAGCCAACGACGGCACGCTCGCGAAATATCAGCCTGGTGGCCATCGAACACGGATGGCCTTTCATCCGGACGCGCTCGGTTGTAGTTCCGTTACTTTCGATGAAGGTAACGAAACCTCGCGCAATTCGGCGTCGATCGAAGACGTGACTTGCAAGCTTTCGGGGCCGAGGCCCAAGTGGAAGGCATTAGATTCTCAACCTTAGATTGATCCCGCTGATCAACCATATGCCAAATAAACGCAAAAATGAACGAATCGTTGGCCAATACTTTAACTGGTTACTTTACGAACGCGATGGGGTCTATCAAGCGGATGGCCGCGCGAACAAGCCGTCGGCAGCTCGACATTCGCTTGGAACGAAAACCTATCAAGAGGCTCTCGAAGCCATTAAACGTCTCGACGTAATCAAGGCAGTCGAACTCGGGCTAGCTGACCGCGATCTCTTAAGGGCGGCTGAGAGTGAGCTTGTTCCGCTGGGTGTAGGCGTGCAGTTTTACTTGGCGCATGTGCAGCGACCACGGGTCACGGGGGGAGCTCGACCGGCGACACCGAAGCGGTATCGGGCAGTCTTCGACAAGTTTCTACCGCACGTCCGGAAGGAAGGATATCGGTATTGGAACCAGATCACACCGAGGCAGCTTCACAACTATGCCGCTTGGCTCGACGGTGAGGGTTATGCATACCGGACAGAATTTCTAGAGCTCACCACGATCAAGCAAGCTGTGCAATGGATGATCAACGCCGGACATCTACCGGCCAGTTGTGCAATCAAGTTGCCGTTGCCTAAGCCTTCGGGGACCGACACGTATTGCTGGCAGCCCGATCAAGTCACTGCCATGATCGCGTACAGCTATAGTGTGGAAGAGCTGGGTTGGCTGGCAACGGTCTTAACCGCGTTAGCTTGCACGGGCATGCGAATTTCAGAATTGCGTTCGCTACGCTGGTCTGACGTCGATATGTCCAACAACTTTATTTCGCTCACTGACGAGAGTACGAGTCGGCATCGCCGTCGTGGGAAGCCCAGGCAAATCAAAAACCATCGAAGCCGATCGTTTCCAATCGACGCCACCTTGCATCAGGTGTTGCAGGGCATGTCGCATGACAGCGATGGGTTAGTATTTCACGGGCCAAAACGAGGTCTACTCAGTCCGGATATTGTGCGGCGCACCTTAATCCGTGATGTTCTAACGCCGTTGAGCCGTCAATTCCCAACGACGGGAGCGTTCGGCTTCATCGACGGACGTCTGCATAGCTTCCGCCATTATTTTTGCTCGGCCTGCGCCAATAGCGGCGTGCCGGAGCCGGTGGTAATGCAATGGCTGGGACATCAGCAGAGCGGGATGGTGCGCCACTATTACCACCTGCATGATCGGGAAGCTCAGCAACAAATGCAAAAAGTCAGTTTCGTGGGGGCGGTCGGCCGTCGTGTTGACGGTGACGTAAACCCACCTAGTTCTCAGGAGATCGCCCAGACAAAAAGTACATCCGAAGAGATCGAAGCAGTGGCGACCGAAGGCCGAGAATTGGCCGTTGATTGACACAGATTTGACACAGTTGGCTGTGTCATTCAGGACACGTCTCCGTAAGGCCTTAAATCACGGTACCTTACGGAGAGCTCTTTGTGTCGAGCGGAGAGGACAGGAACCGAACACCTGCCGAAAGCACGGAAAAAACCGCTGATTGTCAGGAAGGCGGTGCAGAATCCGGTGCAGTTGCCAACCCGGGCGAACACCATTTGAACCGGATCATCGCTGCTTGGCCGAACCTACCGCAGCAAATCCGTCGAGCGATAGTTGCACTGATCGATTGATGCTCGGCAGCCTCGCAGAAGACGAGACAGGCTGCGGCTAGAGGGTCAGGCAGTGTCCGTGAGATATTGCAAGAAGTTGTGGATAGGAAGTTTTCAGGCGGCGGTTGCTTGGGGTTTGATTCCATCGATGAATTGAACTCCGGCGATCACTTCGGGCAGCAGTTGCGAGCC
>DASYDW010000117.1 GCA_036499395.1 Pirellulales bacterium | reverse complement strand
CACAGCGCGTCGGGGATGTGGTGAAACTTTGACGTCGATTGATCGCCCACAGGCACCTCCGTGCAAATCGAGAATGGTCTCCTCAACCTGCACTACGGATGCTTGCAGCCAAACGGTTCGGTACTCGGATAGGCTCTAAGTCGGGCACTGACAAAGGTCGGTTCGTCATGGGCGCGCAAGCCGATTAGTCCTCCTTCCTCACGAGTTGTCGCTCGACGAACTCTGTGGCGTGAAGCCATTGGCCGGCCGGAGCAAAGTCTCAAATGACTCGCTTCATATGAGTTCTTGGCGATTGGATTAACGAGACGAGTCAATCGAAATAGGATTGCCGCGAGCGAGTGGTCCTTGGGCAAGGCTGGCCGGAAATCTCGTTAAACGAACAGCTTTCGACACTCTGCAACGTGTCGCGTCGCCTAATACGCGTTGGATGTCGGACCGCGGTGAGCGTTCCTCCGTTTGATCTACTTAAGCACTTTGCTATCGCTCTTTGGCAACTTTGCCGATTGTCGCTTATTCGATTTCTTTGAGATTGACTCGGATCCGGCGGTTTCGGGTATCGCTGACCGGCTACTACTCTTCTTGGCACGCGGTTCTTTTGTTGTACGCGCAACCTTTTTACTCTTCTTCCCATAACTCCTCTTTGCGGCGCCGTCGCCAAGATCGTAGCGAACCGTTGCGGAGTCGTTCAGCGAATCCCCGTCGTCTGTTCTGCCTTTGCTTCGCAATCGCTGAATCTGCTGTTGTTGCTGTTGCATCACATACTGCTGGTACATCGCTGTAGCTGCATAGGGACACCCGTCCGCCTGGCCCAAGAAATCCATCGGAGTTACTCCATAGGCGGAATCGCCATATTGGCCAGCGTCAAACCCACCGACGCCCGCTTGGGCAGTCGGAAGCGTCAGGGTTGTGATGCAAACGAGAATTGCAGCAAAATTAGCCTTCTTCATCATCATTCCCTTTTCCGAACGAGTTCTTCTATCTTAGGGATCCTTGGCGATCCTGTCGCCGCTCGACAGGACCTGTTCCAGCAAGGATCCTTCTCTAAGGACCTATACTGCGGTAGAGATGAGTTTGGGGACGAGAACTCTCAAAACTATGCGAGGATTCGCCAGAAATGACCGAATTCCGACCTGGGGACATGGATGCCCTGTCCTCAATAGGAGTAGCCTCGCAGTAACTGATATATGATGATTGCTATGTGCCCTTCTGCCAGCGAAAGCGAGACATTTCGCCGGATTGAGCGTGCCGTCAACGGCGACCAGCAAGCCTGGACCGAGTTGATCGAGGCATGCCACGCTCGACTGCGCAGGATGGTGGCGGTCCGAATCGATCCGCGGCTGCACGGGCGAATTGACCCCTCCGACGTAATCCAGGAGGCCTATCTGGACGCGTCACGGCGGCTGACCGAATATCGTGACCAGCCGGAGCTGCCGTTCTATCTTTGGCTCCGATTTCTCGTCGAACAGAGAGTGGCTGAGCAGCATCGTCGTCATCTCGGAGCGGCCGCCCGTGACGCAGGCCGCGAGATTTCGATCCATCGACGTGGACTGCCTCGCGGAAGCACGGCCGCACTGGCTGCGCAACTCTTCGCCAAGTTGCCTTCACCGAGCCAAGCAGCCATTCGCGCCGAAAGGAGGCTTCGCTTGCAAGAGGCACTGAACACAATTAATGCCGACGACCGCGAGGTTATCCTCCTGCGAAACTATGAACAACTGACTAACGGCGAGACGGCGAAGGTCCTCGGTTTAGACAAGTCAGCAGCCAGCAAGCGATATATTCGTGCCCTGTTCCGACTCAAAGAATTGCTCGTTTCGTTTGGCTTTGATCCGCTTGAAGAAGACAAATGATGGATATCACGCACATCGAGAGCGAACTCGGACTGGTAATCGATTCGTTTCTAGCTCGCCTACGCGCGGGAGACAGTCCCAACACCGAAGAGTATGTCGATCGCTATCCTACTCTCGCGGATCAAATTCGCGAGTTGCTGCCCGCCTTGGCAATCGTCGAACGGGACATCTCTTTGGAGGGCACTTGTGGTACTCCGCAGAGCAACGGTTTGGAAAGTGGCGATCTGGTCCCTTGGCGATTGGGGGACTATCTGGTCCTCCGCGAGATTGGTCGTGGCGGCATGGGAATCGTTTACGAGGCAATACAACAATCTCTCGGCAGACAGGTAGCCCTCAAAATTCTCTCCGGGCCGAGCAAGGGTAACGCTGCACACACCGAAAGGTTTCGGCTTGAAGCCCGCGCTGCGGCACGACTCCATCATACGAATATTGTGCCGGTCTTCGACGTCGGCGAGCAGGGGCGGACACAGTATTTCACCATGCAATATATTCGTGGCCAGGGGCTGGATGCCGTGATTAAGGTCCTGCGCGAGCTGCGTCTGAATCTAGATCAGGGATGCAGTAGGGATCAATGCGGTCTAGCGCACAGCCTGGTCAAAGGCTTGTTGAGCGGGGAATCTGCTCCGTGGCTTCCGACTTTAGCCCCCGCGGGTATGGCATGCGACATCGATCAGCCAGTCGCCGATCTTGTGCGAGAAACCGCTGCCGACCCCGCCAACCCGTTGGGCGCGCGGCTGGCGCCATCGGCTGATCGACAAGTCAAACTGGATGACCACTACTTTCGGGGAGTCGCACGTATTGCCTTGCAAGTTGCAGACGCGCTGCGGCACGCCCACCAGCAAGGGATAATTCATCGCGATATCAAGCCGTCGAATTTGATTCTAGATTGGCAAGGTAACGCGTGGATTACGGACTTCGGACTGGCACGCACCGAAGGTAAAGACGGGCCGACAAATACGGGCGACATTCTGGGAACGGTGCGCTATATGGCCCCTGAGCAGATCAAGGGCCAATCCAGTATCGGCACCGACCTCTATGCGCTAGGCGCAACCCTGTACGAGTTACTCACGCTGTCCCCCCCCTTTGATGACGAATCAAGTGTTATGCTTATCGATCGGGTTTTGCACGAGGAGCCCACATCGCCGCGAAAAATCGATGCGCAGATTCCGCGCGATTTAGAAGTGATTTGTCAAAGATGCCTGTGCAAAGAGCCCTTGGGACGGTATCGATCGCTTCAGGACGTGGCCGCTGAGCTGCGACGGTTTTTGGCGGGTGAGCCGATCCAGGCCCGTCCAATCAGCCGACTGTTTCGCGGCTGGCGTTGGTGCCGCCGCAATCCGATGGTGGCTGGTCTGGCGAGCCTAGTTGCTGCCGCGTTGGTGCTCGTGTCTCTGCTTTCGCTCCTATATGCCGGGCGCCAAGCACGCGATGCCGTCCGCATTCAAGAGTTGGCATCGTTGAAATCCCTGGAAAGCAAAAAGGCCAAGGACGAGGCACGTAGCGCCATCCTGCGGCTAGCGATCCTGGAATTCGAGCGCGGCCAAGTTGCTTGCGAGCAGGGCGAAATCGGCCCGGGATTGCTTCACCTGGTCGCCAGTTGGCGTGCTGCTGCGGCGGCGGGTGACTTAAGTTGGCAGGAGACGGCCCGTAAGAGCCTGGCCGCGTGGCAGGACCAGTTTCGATCACCCGAAGGGATCTTTTCCCATCAAGGATCCGTGTTGTCCGTCATATTTAGCCCGGATGGCACGAAGGTTCTTACGTCCAGCAATGATTCCACAGCGCGGTTGTGGGACGTCGCAACAGCCCAGCCGGTCGGTCCTCCTTTACAGCATAAAGGGGGCGTTGCCGCGGCCATGTTTAGTCCCGACGGTAAACGACTAATTACAGGCAGCGCGGACAAAACTGCGCAGTTGTGGGACACGGTCAGCGGCGCGCCTCTTGGGTTGCCGCTCAAACATCAAGGATACGTTTTTTCCGTCGGCTTCAGTCCCGATGGCCGAAAGGTGATCACTGGCGGCTTCGACAAGACGGCGCGTCTATGGGACGGATTCACCGGCGCGCCAATAGGCGCACCGCTTAAGCATGAGAAGGAAGTGAATGTCGTGCGGTTCAGCCCTGACGGCAAAACCATTCTTACAGCGTGCGATGGCACTGTGCAGTTATGGGATGCGGGAACTCAAGCCCCATTGGGCGCTCCCATGCAACATCAAGGCCTAGTGATGAGTATGGTGGCAACCTTCAGTCCCGACAGCAAAGGCGTACTCACAAGCAGCTTTGGTAATGTTGCACAGATTTGGGACGCAAAAAATGGTCAACCCACCGGGCAGAGATTCCAACATCAAGGCCCCATCAGTTGCGCCATCTTCAGTCCCGACGGCAAGCACGTTTTGACGGGAAGCTATGACCGAACAGCGCGCCTTTGGGATGCTACGACGGGCGAACCGATCGGCGCCGTCATGCAGCATCAAGGATACGTTCGCGCCGTTGCGTACAGCCCCGATGGCAATCGCGTCATGACGGGAAGCTATGACAAGACCGCGCGGATTTGGAACGCTCAGACCGGCGAGCCCGACGGCGCCGCGATGCAGCATCAGGGACTTCTACGGAGTGTGGCTTTCAGTCCCGACGGTCAGCATGTGATTACCGGCAGCGACGATGGCGCAGCACGGCTTTGGAGAACCGAGGTCGTCAACGGCTTCCCATTGACGCTACGACACAAAGGTGGTGTCTCGTCGATCGCCTACAGCCCGGATGGCAATTCGGTCATCACGGGAAGCGTCGACAAAACAGCGCAAGTCTGGAACGCGTCAACAGGCGAGGCGGTCGGTTCTACTTTGGCACATCAGGGGTTCGTATATGCTGTTGCCTTCAGTCCTGACGGCCAGATGGTACTGACTGGCTGCGGGGATGGACGCGTACAGCTATGGGATCGAGCAAGTGGTAAGCCGGTGGGCGCGCCATGGATCCATGATCGCTCGGTTACATCGTTGACGTTTAATTCTACGGGAACGTTGGCCATCACGGGGAGTCACGACGCCGCCAGAATTTGGGAGTCGCCCAGCGGTCGACTTGTCGGCATGTTGCCATGTGACTCTCCGATATTGGCGGTGGCCTTTAGCCCCGACGATCAGTTGGCACTGACCGGTAGCATCGATCAAACCGCGAGGCTTTGGAACGTAGAGACGAGACAGCCGATTCTCTCCCCAATCGTACATCAAGGTTTTGTATACTCTGTGGCGTTCAGCCCCAACGGGCAGGCAATTCTCACAGGCAGCGCAGATGGAGTAGCCCAGTTATGGGATTCGTCGAGCGGCGAGCGCTTGGGCCCTCCGCTGAAACACCAAGGATATGTTCGTGCCGTGGCGTTCAGTCCTGATGGCCGCGCCCTTCTCGTCGGTTGCGGTGATGGCACGGCGCGACTTTGGGAAACCGCGACCGGCCGATCTCTGGCAGTATACCGGCACCGCGAGGCGGTCCTCGCCGCGACATTCAGTCCTTCTGGAAGTCGAGTGGCAAGCGCTAGCGCAGATAAAACAGCCACACTGTGGCTACGCAACGATGTGCCCGATGACTTAGCCAGGGTTGCGACGGGGATCGAAGTACTAACCGGCCTTTCGTTGGAAGACAACGATGGCGTGCAGGTCCTGGACAATACCTCCTGGCTCCGACGGCGCGAGCAGATTATGAGCGCAGAAGGTTCCTCCTTCTTCTCTAATTAGCCGCAAATCCCGTTTGCAGACGATTTCGCCCGAGTTCAGTCCTCCGTAGTGGAAACCAACAACGATCCTCGCGCAAGATTTACAAGGCATTCCACAGCATCCGAGCCGCTTCAGTTACTTCGGCCTCTGTAAGCAAGAGTCGTTCGCCATATCGTCCAGTGCACGTGGCGATTGAGCCCGCGCCGCCAATAAATCGTGCAAACAGTCTTTTTCCTGTGACTTCTATTTATCGACGGTTTTTCAGAATGCGCAACAACGCATTTTTCGGTAACTTTCGTACTCTTCGCTCTGCTCCACGAAGGCGGCGGCAATCTTTGGCCAATTGCGATCGCTCGCGTCGTTCGAAGCACTGAAGTGACCGAATCCTGGCGCGCACAGGAGGGCGTGTCATTGGCCTTAGCGAATCGCCCTCGGACGGTTCGTCATTATGCACTTGGCGACGTGCAATGGGACGACTAAATCAAGCCTAGTTGCAATGCGGATCGCCCCCTGCAGTGCGGTACCGACGGACGAGTTGGGCGAAACCTGGTTTGTGTTTCGTCGGGCGCAGCCCTATAGTGACTGCTTGTTTTTCCGTGGCCATGGTGACGCTAATCAAACGTACGGACCGGAACGTTTGACCCTCTTTGCGGTGTCAAGCTCGTTGTAGAGACAGCTTGGATCTCGACGCCGCGCGTCGCCTGTTTCCCTTTATACAGCCACATTCCATCGTTGATGGTTAACGCTTCATGAAGCCCCTAGCACAACACCTCGGAGCCCTTCCATGCGCGCCAGAACAATCCTTGGTACTTCTGTTCGCGGAGCATTTGCGACCTCAGTGGCGATGCTCGTGTTCCTTGCCGCTGGTACGGTCGCGCATGCCGCGCCGTTGGCCTTGTACGTGACTGACGGCGACGTCATACACGGCTTCAATGCTACGACGGGGGCGCCGTTACCAGGATTCGCCGATATTGCACTCTTGGGCGCGACAGGATTGGCTGTTGGTCCCGACAGTAATCTCTACGCTGCCAATACCATCCCGTCGCAAGTGTTCCGCTATGATGCAGCAACGGGCACACAGATCGGCGCAGCTCCATTCGTGAGCTTCAACGGCCAAAACGACGGACACGACGTGCAGAATCCGCAGGGCATGCGCTTTGGCCCCGGCGGTAATCTCTACATCGCCGACGAGACCGACAGCAATGTGCATGTCTATGGCCCGGCAGGTAACTCCCTCACGACGTTTACGGGCCCCTCGGTTACCCAACCCACGGATGTGACTTTCGACGCCGCAGGCAATCTCTATGCTGCCAGTGGCGGAGGGGTCGCGATTCTTCATCCAGGAGACGCGGCGTTCAGCGATTTTGTAACTGCCTTCTCTGGACCGGGTGTCCCGCCACTGAACAATCCGGGATCGTTGGCAATCGGCCCCGACGGCCGGCTCTATGTGCTCGACATTTCGGCGTCTAGCACTGAGGTCGTCGCCTATGCTACGAACACCGGCCCCAACCCAGCCGGAACGGTCTTCGTTTCGTTCACGGGACCTGATTTGGGGCTTTTCCAGCCTGCAGATCTTGCATTTGGTCCCGACGGCAAGCTCTATGTCAGCGGGTTGGATTTCAATACGAGCTTCGGCGAAGTGCTGCGATTTACGGCTGCCGGCGCCGCGGACGGAGTCTTCGAGACCGGACTCGTCAATCCCACATTTCTGGCCTTCAGCACTCCTGAACCAGCGTCAATGGTATTGTTCGCGGTTGGAATTCCGATGTTGCTGGTTGCGGCAAGTCGCCGGCGCCGGCGCGCGTAATCGCGGATCGGCGCCAAGCCGCGGGCATCAGGTCCGCGTCAGGGCGCGCTCAGGAGGGCGTGTCCGGAGGCAGCAGTTGAAACCCTCGGACGGTTCGACATTGGCGTCCACCTCCCGCGCTGGGCTGGCGGAACGACCGTGGTCGCCACGGACAGAATCACACAGTCGCGGCACGAAGATGGCCTGCAAGTTAACATGGCTAATCGCGAATCGCTTGCAACCTCTTTTCCACTCGCTGCAACGACGACGCCAGCCAGCCGTGTTCGATGATATTGCGTGCGCGGCTTTGGAGTTGAGTCAACGCTTCTCGTTGCAGTTCAAGCGCCGCGCGATGGTTGGGATCGGCGGCCAGCGCCGCGTCGCAGAGCCGAAGAGTCATTGCAGCCTGACCCGCCTTGAGCACTGCGCGAGCGCGATCGACGACCGCATTCGCGCCGCCGCCGAGTTTGACAAGCTCTTCATTGGCAGCAGTCGGTGCCTGCTCATACATTGATGCGGGATTCTGATCGAACCAACCGACGTATCCTTCATAGATGCCGCGCACCGACCAGGACACTTGGCCATAGCCTTCTCCAAGCTCCAAATCAGCAGGCAGCTTGATTTCACGCATAAGCGTGAAGACATCCTTGCCCTCATTCATGCCTGCAACCGTCGCGTCGTGGACATATTGGATCGCATCTCGGTAGCGCTTCAGCCGAGCGGCCACTTTGTCCTTGCCGTGCGTCGGCAGGCCGTGACTTGGCAAGAGGATTTCAGGCTCCAGAGAAAGGACCTTGTCCAGCGACGCGACATAGTCTAGCGCCCAGCGTGGCTTAGTGCCGCGCAGCGTATAGATGTTCGGGAATGACTCGTAGATATTATCGCCGACAAAGGCGGCTTTGTACTGCGGGATCCAGACGGTGAGCTCTTCGTAATTCTCGCCCGGCGTGTGGAGCAACTCGAAGCGGATGCCACCTAATTCAAATGCGTGTTCTTCATCAAAGAGAATATCTGGCTCGATAAGCGGCAATTCGATGCCGCGGGCTGGAGTACGGGCCAACACATTCACGTTCCCGATGTCGCGGCCAAATTGACCGGCATTGGATCGGGCAAAGTAACCGGCCAATCGCCGCTGATAATCGCGGAACTCGATGAAGTGCCGCTGTGCGACGATCTTCGTGTCGGTCTGTTTCCACTGACCAATGCCCCCGATGTGGTCGCCGTGGCCGTGCGTCAACACGATATATCGGATCGGACCATCGCTGACCTTGCTGAGCAACTGTTTGTGACGGACTGCGTTTGTGACTGATGAGGTATCGATGATCACATTGCCTCCCGGCGTGACCACCATAAACGTGTTGCCGAAGCCGGTCGCCTGGTAAATGGCTTCGTTCACCTTGAGTGCTTCGGTCTGGGAGTTGGCCTCGCGGAGCAGATCACC
The DNA here is from genome assembly GCA_036499395.1 of Pirellulales bacterium. Classification (NCBI taxonomy): domain Bacteria; kingdom Pseudomonadati; phylum Planctomycetota; class Planctomycetia; order Pirellulales; species Pirellulales bacterium. Next base: position 4,327 of record DASYDW010000117.1, on the reverse strand, counting down.
GTAGGTCGCCCGGCTTTCCTGGCCGACAGCCAGGACGGTGCTACAAGCGACGAGTGTGAGAACAAACAATACTTCAAGCAGACCAAATCGTTTGTGCTTTCTTTCCATGACACGTGCCTTTCGCTCAAGGGCGCCTTGCGAGTGGATCGGCGAATTCAATCTCTTCAGGGCAGCCGCTCTTGCAAAAACGGCGTGCCCCACGCGTCCTATCGAGCAACGCGTGGGGCACTGGCGTGGCGGACTGCATAAGAGTTCCACGACATTTTCTGTGCTCGTTCCTGGCCGGAACGAACTGGCCTTTCCGACCGGCGCTATTCTTCCCCTTCTCCTGCCGGTTCAGCCTGTTTCGCCGACGGGCTTTCCGAGTGGGCATCGTCCGCAGCCGAGACCGTACTGTAGAAGCCGAGCATCATCTCATCCCAGGTCTGCGGTCCCCAGTGCACCGTATCGTTGGGGTTGGGGTTTGCTAGATTGTCGTTCGAGTTGTCGTAGTGTGCAGTGCAGACGAGCTTTGTACCTGCAGGCAGCAGTTTTGGTTTTGCGAGGTTGTATTGCAATTGCCAGTTGAAATCGTAGTGCGGAACATCCAGTAAAACTTCCGATGTTCCGTCCGGGTAGTGCGCCACGTATCGAAACGACTTGCCCCGCACGTGCATGTGCGGTGACATGGTATAGAGCCATTGCTCAGATGGGAGTTTTCGCTCACCAGTGACGACGTAATCGTTCAGATTCGGAGGAATGGTCAGATCACGATTTCCGACGGCGCCACCATGCACCCGCTGGGAAACCGTCGCTGGATCCGCGAACACGACGCCCACATAACTCTGGTCCTGTTGAGCTTTACCATTGGCTGTGTAGTGCATTTGGAAGATCAGCTTCGATCCCTTCGGGACGAAGGTGGCCACGCCGGCCGGATAAACAGACGGAACGTGCCCGGGCACATATGCAGTAAGTCCTCCGCCTCGCCCTTCTAGTCCGGCGAGGCCGGCACCAAGGCCGCCGCGCCCTTCTCGCCGCGACCCCGCTGTTTCGGATCGCGATCCGTTCGCTCGAGCGCCGGATTCTCTTGCGGTACGCAAGCGCTCAATCATTTCGGTATTTACGTGCCCATCCTTGTCGACGAGGGTATTCAGCATGCTTGACGCGCCGCCCGGGATCACGAATACGATGATGTGATGGACAACGCTTCGGTTACCCGCCCTCGCTTCAGCTGCGCGGATCCATTTATCCTCGGTCCAATTGGGATCAACGACGAAATACTGATAAGGGATGACGCCTTCGGCTGGTACGTCGAACGACGTGCCCATGCGAACGACCTGATCTGGCTGGGGAATCTGCCAACCGTCCGTCCATTCCCGCGGGGCGGGAAGGTCTTTCGGGTCCCCATGCGGACAACCGTTATCCACCCATGCGAAGAGGAGTTGCTTTTCCTCGTCAGTCAGGCGGGCATCATTGGCAAAATGGCCGAACTCCGGGTTCGCGGGCCATGGCGGCATCCGGTTCTCCGATACCACTTCGCGAATCATGTCCGCCCAGCCGACGACCTCGTCATAGTCCGTCAGCGCCATGGGACCGATCTCATTCGCTCGGTGGCATTGAACACAACGAGTTTGCAGCAGGGCAGCAATATGCTTCGTGAAGGTGATGTCTCCCTGAGGGGCCTTCTTCGTGGTTCTGTGAATTAGGCACCCAAGCGCCTTGACGTTTCGCTCCGACACTTCTTTCCCGGAAAGTAGCTCATCAAGTGCCGTCGCCAGATCACGACGATTGACCTTGGTGCGTGCATAACCAGAACTCGAACCGAGGCCGTATTGATCGTCGACCCGGCCTGAATAGCGGATCACGCGATTCTTATCTAAGACAACCACATGTGGGTTGCGCTCAACTCCTAATTGGTCGGCGACTGACTGGTCGCGGTCCTTCAGTAAAGGGAACTTTACACCGTAGTGTTCCGCGAAAGCTGATATCTCAGTGAGCGAATCCTGCTGATTGGAATCGACACCGATAAAGGCCACACCACGCGCCTGATACTCATCGCAGATTTCTTGCAAGCGAGGAGCGTACAAGCGCGCCAGCGGACACTCGGTACCAAGAAATGCCACGACCACGAGCTGATTGTCAGCGAATTCGGACAACGAACGTTCGCGCCCATGCATGTCGGGCAGAGCAAACGCTTTTATTTCGGCACCGATCTCGGCCGTTCTGCCGGGCAGAGGCTGTGCCAGTAGAGCAACGCCGAGAATCAACAACGGCAGTGAGGGCAGACGATCGCGGATAAACATGTCTTGATACCTTTTTTTCGGTGAGTCAGTCGGGATTGAACTTAGCTCGGAAGGCTTACGGCGAAGCACCTTCTGCGTGATCCTGCGCTGTCCCTGGTACGAGGGAGTCGAGTCGTCGTAGCGAATGCTCTCGCCATCGCGCGGCTTGTTCCGGAGATAGCACAGAGGACATCTCATCAATGATCTTGCCTATTTCCACGCGCATCTCTGGCGCGATTCGGGCGCGGATCCGTTGCAACTCTGCCTGATGGGCCCGCCCAATCTCCTCTAGACGATCTCGTTGTGTTCCCGACAGCCCTAGCTCGCGCTGCATTCGATTGGCAACGCGCCCCGGGATTTCATCCAGGCTCGTCAGCACTTTGGGCGTTTGCGTGACACGCATTGCCGCCGCGCCACAAACGCTGCCCGCGAAAAAGACGAGAGCGATCATCCCGAAGGACACCCAACTTCGAGTTTGCAGCGATCGCTGCGCGGGAAGGTCGAAGTCGGTGGTGGCCAGGCCGGTCGATGCCGACCGGTCATCAGACGAAGCGTGATCAATCATGGTTCTACTAACCTCAACAAAACATCCGGCGCGGTACTACTCGTCACTAATTGGGCCAAGGCACTGGCGCTGTCGCTGGCCGGCGGAGCGCTCAGCGACACGACGACTGCAATTCCCGCGCACGTGCACGCGCAGAGCGACGCAAAGGCCAGTTTGCGATCCACGGATGGCATCCGGCGTTGGCGCAACCGTTGCTTCACTTGTCGCGTGACATCGAGCGTCGGATCAGATTCATCGCCAGCCATGTCGCCGAGCCGTCGCAATAGTTCCGTCTCATTCACTGTTCACCTCGCTGTTCTCTGGCAGAACGTGGACATCCGCCGGCCGTTTGTCCGTTGTCGCATGCAGCTCAATCTCCGCGGCTTCGGCCAGGCTCCGCACGCCTGACTTTGCCAGCAAGGTGCGCAGCTTGGCCCGCGCGCGAAACGCTTGTACCCGGACTCTCGTTTGGGACCACCCGGAAAGCCGTGCCGCTTCGGCGATGCCATGTCCATCGACGTGCAGCAGTTGCAGCACCAGTCGGTCGCGTGGCGGCAATTGATCCAACAGCGTGCACACCAACTCGGCGGCACGTGAGGGTCCAAGTTCTTCGATAGGAGCGTCTGGAATTCCGCGCCACCAGTCCGTCTGGTATCCCGTCTCCCGGGAACAATCGCGCCGCCTCCAATATCGATAGCCGACGCGAGTTGCGATGCGGCTCAACCACGCGCCGAAGTCGCCGTCCCCGCGATACCGCCCCAGGCTGTAGTAGGCTTCGACAAACACCTCTTGCACCAACTCCTCGATCAGCTGAGGTTGTCGCGCGAAAGCGCGCATCCGCCGGGCAATCGGAACCTGATATCGGGCGACAAGACGACCGTATGCCTCCCCGTCTCCGAGCAGGCTGCGGGCCAGATCGTCTATGTCTGATGGCTCGTTCAATCGTCAGCTCATAAAGCCCCGTGCTTCGAGCGACGCAGGCGATCCAAGATCCGCGCCTGCCACGTCGCAGGGAAAGTGGAGAGGGGAGGAACAGGCTCGCTGTCACCTCCCCTCTCACCGGGAGCTGCTATAGGGTTTGTGGGCGCGGGCCATCCCTTGTTACAGCAATTCTTGCCAGATTTTGCAGCCTGCCGAAACGATAGAGAAAAACACCCGGTAAGCATCAGACTGCGGCTCCCAAGGCAGATTTAGACTAGGTAGTGCCGTCGGCGGGCAAGCAATGGCCCCCCGGCTTAAAGGACGGAAATCCGCTACGCCTCATGCAGGGCCGGCAGGAGGCCCCAATCTGAATGGTCGCTGTGCCGCCAAGGAGGGCGTGTCATTGGCCTTAGCGAATCGTCCCAGGACGGTTCGTCATTATGCAGTTGCCAATGCGCGTTGAGATATTGCAAGAAGTTGTGGATGGGAAGTTGTCAGGCGGCGGCTTCTTGGGGTTTGATTCCATCGATGAATTGAACACCGGCGATCACTTCGGGCAGTAGCTGCGAGCCGTTCAGCAGCCGCCATCTCTTCGCGGCCG
>DASYDW010000115.1 GCA_036499395.1 Pirellulales bacterium | reverse complement strand
ATGTCGTAGCGTCGCCGCGGGCGCGTCCAGTTGCTGATGATCTGATCGAGCTCAGCCTGATTTGTGACCCGCGCCTCGTTGGTGGCGAATTTAGTATCAAGGACAAGACCCGGCTGTTCCATCACAGAGCACAGGGCTTCGAACTGTACCTGGGTCTCGCACGCGATGAAGATCCACCAATCCTGATCATTACGATCCCTGCCTGCGCAACGATACGTATTGTGCGGGGCCAGGGCCGGAAACACCGCGCGATTGCCCGGCGGAAAATCCGGCCGACGGGTGCGTCGCCCGTTAACTTGGTAATCGAGCATGTAGGTGCCAAGCATCGACATCGCCCCTTCAGTGACCGAGTAGTCGATATGGCAACCCTTACCCGTCTTCTTCGCTTGCAGCAGACCCTGGATCAGCGAAAGTCCGCCCATCCAGCCGCCCATGACATCAAGATACGAGAACCCCCAGCCCGCGGGCGGCTTGCCGGGCAAGCCCGAGGCCAGCGTCAGACCGGATTGCGCGGCGGCCGTCGGCCCGTAGCTGCGATAAGTTTTCCAATCGCCCGTGTGCCCAAAACCCGACGTACTCATGTAAACGAGCCGAGGATTGATGGCGCGGAGCCGCTCCCAGGTAAGGCCCCAGCCCGGCAACACCTCGGAACTGAAGTTTTCCACCAGCGCGTCGCACATGCCGATGAGACGCTCTACGATCTTCAATCCTTCCGGACTTTTGGTGTTGAGACTGATAGCGAGCTTTCCGTTGTGCAGCGTATTAAAGTAAGGCGCGGCGTAGAGTTTCGGCCGTTCGGTGGCAGAAGCCGACTCGTCGCGATGCGTGTTGAACTGGGGGTCTGAATAGACCTTATTCAAACCCAGCGTTTGAGCCACCTTGGGCTCGTCGGTCACGATGCTGGGGGTTGCGTTGTAGCGGTGATCGTCCCAACCCCCGGCACGCTCGACATGAATGACTTCGGCGCCGTAATGCGTGAGCAAGCGCGCCGACCACGGACCTACGGTCTTCCAGGTGAAATCGAGAACGCGCACACCGCTGAGCACGCCGGGACGGGCAGTTGAGGGGGTGTTCATCGGACGACTCCCGAAGTGCGCAGTGCCATGATCGCATCGGCCAACAGGCCCAGATCGTCCGCCAATACGTGCTGGGTGTGTTCGCCAAGATTCGGCGCTCGCCCGCGCGGCTCAATGCCCAAGGCATCACACGCGAACGGACCGCGTGGATACGGGATCGCTCGGCCAATCTGCGGATGCTCGATCGAGCGCCAATAGTCGCGCTGCCGGTAATGCGCGACGTCGTAATTCTCTTCGGCGGCGTGAACCAGCCCCCACGAGATGTTGTAAGACTGCGCGCGATGGAAGCATTCTTCGCCATCGCTGGCGGCGATCAGACGCGCGATGGCGTCACGTATGACATTGCCCGTCCGGTATTCCGACATACGAAACGTTTCGTCCTGGAACTTCGGATCGTGCAGCTCGCCTGTCACGCCCTTTTCGTCCATCCACTTGATCAGCTTCTCCCACACCGGCCGGCCAAAATTCTGCATCACCGCCATCATGTACTTGCCGTCGGCTGTCGGTAGCTGCAACGGAGGCTGCCG
>DASYDW010000114.1 GCA_036499395.1 Pirellulales bacterium | reverse complement strand
TTGATCTCGCGACGCGGTCGCAACTCATTCGCGGAGCCTGCGAATCTTTCGCCAACGGCTGCGGCGGCGTAAGAGCTGCTTATTCGATAAACAAGAGCCAGGGCTCCCGGAGCGAAACAGCATGTCACTAGAGTCCTGCCGCATCTGCGGTCACGCGCTCGGTATTGCCGACAACAGGTGCAGACATTGTCCGACGATCGCTGCCTCGGCTGCGCCGGTGAACTGGTTCAATACCAGGCACGTCCTGCCATTAATTTCGCTCACGGCTGCCCTGGTCTTTCTTCTTTACCGAGTGCTCTTTCACTGACTCCTCATGACGCCGTCGTCGCTCGACCTTTGGGCAGCCTGGAAGTAAGAGGGAGACATCAATGCCAACATATATCTACGAGACGACGGACCCGACGCGCCCGCCGCGCCAATTCGAAGTTAAACAAAGCGTCCACGATGAACCGCTCGTCGCTGATCCGCTAACTGGAGAACCGGCACGCCGCGTAATCTCCGCCGGCTATAGCATCCATCTGCCAGGGAAATCTGTGGGCCCATCCGTCGGCTCCGTCGGATCGCACGATGGCTGAACTATCGATCGCATCCAGTTCTGCGCTGCAGGGACCGCAGATCCAACTGGTGCAATGCGCAATGATGGAGACTTGCGATCATCTTCGCGTCCTCGCTCACACCGCGGGCAGAGCTTGAAATCAAGAATTAGGAAACGGTCCTCGACAATTCCAAGTGTTCTGGCTTCCGAGAGCGCGTAGCTGTAGCCCTCGACCACGAACAAGCGTGAATGGATGCTATACGTGAATCACGTATAGGGTTGGTGTTTCACTCCATTTTCAAAAAGAGTCGGAGCTTACGATCGATTGTTCGCCGCGATGAACAGGATCGCAAAGCTCGTCCGGTTGGCGGGCGTACTTGCTTCTGGAGAAGTCGTCTGGCCTCGCCCTGCATTCCGGAAGGGTTTACCATTAAGGTATGAATCAACTTTCGAGATTCGTCAGTTTGCATCCCTACTTTAAGGTGCCTCCGGATAAGATGCCGCATTTGAAGGCGATTCTGCCGGAGTTTGCGGCCAAAACACGGGACGAAACGGGTAATCTTTTCTATGAGTTCACGATCAACGGCGACGAAGTATTCTGCCGCGAAGGCTACGTCAACGCTGAAGCGCTGCTGGCACACTTGGAAAACGTGGATGCGATGCTGGCTCAGGCGCTGACGATGGCCGACTTGATTCGCATCGAAGTTCACGGACCAGCCGCAGAGCTCGCGAAACTAAAAGAGCCGCTGGCCCATCTGAAACCCGCCTGGTTCGAATTGCACAGCTGATCGGCTCAAGCCTAAACGCAGGATTTAACCGCGAATGAACGCTAATACACGCGAATTATTATTGCAGAAAGAGGTGTACGCGGTCGTGGGATGCGCCATTGAGGTCCTAAACGTTCGCGGCCACGGGCTGCACGAGAAAATCTATGAGAACTGCCTGTGTGTGGAGTTTCGTCTGCGCGGGATTCCCTTCACTCAACAGGACCGACACCAGGTTTTGTACAAAGGCGAGTTGGTAGGCGAGTATGTACCGGATCTTGTCGTGCACAGAAATTAATCGTCGACACAAAGACAATCGACCACATCATCGACCACGAACGCGGTCAGATGTTGAATTATCTCCGGATCACTACTTTACCCGTTGGGATCATCCTGAATTTCAAACACGCACGCCTGGAGTGGGAGCGTCTCGTGCTAAGCGGCGGACGGATATTGGATGGGAATAAAGAGGAATTGATTTTGTAGTTTCCATCCCTATTCGCGTCCATTCGCGTTCATTCGTTGTTAGTCACTTAAAGCATCAGTTTGTGTATCGTGGAGACTGTGCGCGGGCAGCGCGAGCACGCACACAAATGTTCCCGCGCTAACTGCAATCATCAACAGCAAGCCTAACCGAAATCCGCCTACGGTCGCGGCCAGGACAAACGCGCTAATCCCGAGTGCGGCACCGATCTGCCGGATGAATTGTTGGCTGGTGGTCGCGCTACCCATTCGGGCAACCGGGACGCTATTCTGCACCACGACAGTGAGCGCGGGCGAGAGCAGTCCCATTCCAGCGCCTGCGATGAGCGCCGCAGCGATGACCCAGCCGAGTCCATGTTTGAATGCGACCATCAAAATGAGAAGTCCCAGGATATGCACAATAATTCCTATCACACTCGGAAGCCGTTCGCCGATTTGATGGACTAATCGTCCAGAAGCGAAAGCGAACGTGCTCCATCCAATGGTGAACGCGCCAACCACCAAACCTACGTACGCGCGGTTATCGTGAAAAGCGGCGTTGGTTGCGAGCGGCAGATAACCGCTCAGGCCGAAGCCGCTGAAGAAGGCGAGGAATGACGAAGAAATCGACGAGGCGTAGCCGGCATGATGAAAGAAAGTCAACGGCAGGATCGGGTGAGGCGTTCGTCCCTCATGCCAGACGAAGATGCCAAGCAGAATGATACCGGCGCCGACGAGCGCGGCCTGCATCAGACCGATTTGTCCTTCACCGAGATCGACAAATGCCCACATCAAGCTGCTGCCGCCGGCGCCGGCGAGAAGCGCACCAGCAAAATCGAATTGGCCGACAATATGTCCGATGCTCTCGTGCATTCCGGCGATGACGAGGAACCCGGCGATGATGGCAATCGGCACGTTGATGAGGAAAGCCCAGCGCCATGAAACATGCGTCACAATCAGTGTGCCAAGGAGTGGTCCGGCGACACTCGCGACCGCCCACGCGCTGCTGGCAGCGCCCAATGCCTTGCCACGTTTGTTAGGCGGATAAACAACTCCGAGCAGAACAAACGGAAGAGTCGCAACGGCTCCCGCTCCGATACCCTGGATGGCCCGAGCGCCAATGAACTCCATCATCGTGCGCGCGATGGCGCAGAGTCCGCTCCCCACTGTGAACGCGACGATACCGACGAGATACGTACGCCGGCGTCCCCAGCGATCGGAGCCCGGTCCCCAGATCGGCATCGATACCGCGGCGGCGAGCATGTAAGCCGCAAACGTCCACGCGTACAGGTGTGCGCCGCCAAGCTCAGGTAACGCCACCGGCATGACCGTGCTGACGATCGTGTTGTCGAGACCGGCAAGAATGATGGTGAACAGCACACCGAGCAAAACCAGTACGCTGCCGTGCTTGGAGGAATCCATTGCCGAAGTTCTGATCTAGACTGAACCGCGCGCTCGCAACATCAAGGTTAGGAATACCAAATCCGACTCGCGAGCACGGCGAACGAAATCAATCGGCCAGAGTCACTTCTTTCGCCTTCTTCACCGCGGACGAACAGGGAAAAGCTGAAAACTGAAATGCTGAATGGAGCGCGCGGGACTCGCGACATAGAAGGTGAAGTGACGAGGGTAGGAGCGAGTGAGTGCTGGCAACGAACGAGTTTCAAACGCTAAAATCAGGGAACAGAAGTCAGAGGAGGGATATGGGTTCAGTCCTTTTTTTCCTTCACTTTTGGACTTTCCCTTGCCTTGGAGACTGTTGAAATACTGGAGTGGGTCGCGCGGCTCGCCGCGGCGACCGCCTCTGTTGTTGACGTCTTGATCATCTTGATCACCGGAAGATACTGGTCTCATGAATCTGAAACTCAATACCGCGAGAAGCATGGGCATGTTTTTCGGGTTGAGCGCGCTACTACTCTTCATGCCACTCCGCCCGCTCACCGCGCAACAAATTCCCGCTGATGAGCTTCCTCCCCCCGGGACTGATACCGGGCTCGATGGCAAATACGATCCGCAAAATCCTTTTGCTCGGTTGGTGAGGGGCGAAGAGAGAGTGGCGAAAATATTTGAGGACGAGCTTGTGCTGGTCTTCATGCCGCGAGGCGAAGTCGTCGCGCCGGGCCACGTTCTGGTGATTCCAAAGCGAATGGGCGCGCGAAATTTGTTGGATCTCAAGCCTGACGAGCTCCGCGACCTTTTAGTCGCGGTTCAAAAATCCGCAATTGCGCAGCGAAAAGGCCTAGGGGCAACCGGTTTCAAAGTCATCCAAAATAACGGGCTCAGCAGCAGCCAAACCGTTTACCACGCTCATTTTCACATTGTGCCCTCTTTCGGAGGAAAAGCACCGGGGAGTCCGGCGCCGAGAAAGGAGCTGCCGGAGTCCGAGTATGACGCGATAGCAGCAAAGCTGCGCGCGGCCTGGCCGAAATAAATCTCGACCGCACGATTTCCTGATGGGGCGCGAGCGCGGAGTGCATTTCGAGAAGTCTGCATTCTTCCTTACTACTTCACGCTGCAAGCCGTGGCCTCCGGCAGATTCTCATGTGATCCGGCAACTCTTCCACGGATTTGGCAAGGGGATGCCGGCATTCCGCCGCTGGCAATTACTCGCGCAACGCAAGATACCGAAATGGACGATTTGATCGCGAGAGCGAAGAAAATGAAACGTCTTCTGCAAAAAGCGGACCGCTGTAAATGTGTTCAGCTTGAAGATTGTGGTAAAGCCTTTCGCGAGCACCGTTGAAAAGAATTCTTCCTGGCGGAGAAAACTCCATGATCGCGATCGTTTGCACACTCCTCACTGCAATCGGTTTCTATTTCTCCATTGGGCTTGGCGATCAGTGGTGGGTCGCCTGGCTTGCGCCCGTGCCCGTGCTCTGGCTTGCGTTCGGTAAGACGAAACCTTGGACGGCATTCTTCTCGGCGTTTCTCGGCTACGCACTTGGCGCGCTTAACATTCTGCCAGCCTATGCCGGAGCGATGCCCTTCGTGGTGGTGCTTGCGATTGGCGGACCCGCCTTGGTTTTCGCAGCCTCGGTTTTGGGCGCACGGCGCGTGCATCATGCTCTGGGCGCGATCCCTGCCATGTTCGCGTTCGCGGCCTTGTGGACGATGTTCGACTTTCTTTCAAGCTTCAATCGCGCTGGCGGCTCGGGCTCAACGCCTGCGGCGGCGGAAGTCGGCGCGCCGATATTGATTCAAAGCGCCGCGTTTGTCGGCTATCTTGGTGTCACGTTTCTCCTGGCTGCGGTTTCCGCGGGTCTCGCACTCGGCCTCAGAAGGCGCGACATTTGGCCGGCGGCGATTGCGCTCGCGCTCTTCGTGGTCAATGCCGCATTCGGCTATTGGCATATCTCGGAGCCGCCCAAGAGAACGATCAAGGTCGCGCTTATTGAAAGCGACAAGACCGTCGGCGCAATCCGGAACGACGACAGGGTTGCGACTATGAGCGCCATCGATGCCTATGTGCGGGAGATCGCGAAGCTCCGCGATGCTCATGTTGCGCTGATCGTCCTGCCGGAAAACATTTCGCGGGTGTCGCCGGCATGGCGCGAAGAGGCGCAGGCGAAGCTCGCCGACGCGGCAACTCAAGCGCGCACCACGCTTGTCGCAGGCTTCAACACTTATCTCGACGGCGCGCAGCGCAACGTCTCCTGGTCATTCACGCCCGGCGCGGCCACACCAGTCACATACGAGAAGCGCCGCCTTGTGCCCGGAGTCGAATCGGCTGTGTTCACGCCTGGGCCAGGCCCGAAAGTGTTGCCAAACGGCGTAGGCCTCGAAATCTGCAAGGACATGGATTTCCAAGCGATGATCCGCGCGGACGAGATCGCGACGCGACCAATTCTTCTCGCCGTGCCGGCCTGGGATTTTGACAAGGATGATTGGAGCCATGCCCGCGTCGCGATCCTCCGCAGCGTGGAAAATGGCGTGCCCATGGCGCGCACCGCACGTGCCGGCTTGCTCACCTTGAACGACCGCTACGGATGCGTGGTGGCGAGAGCACGTTCCATCGGCGGCTTCACCGTACTTGTCGGCGATCTTCCGCTCGACGGCCGCGGCGGCGGTACGCTCTACGACAAGATCGGCGATGTTTTTGGATGGGGGTGTCTTGTATTGAGCATGGCGCTCGTAGGACTATCGTTTGCGCGACGCAAAGACGCCAAGTAGCGGTTGACTATTGGAAGTGACGAGTGGCCAGTGACCCGCCACGGCGGGCAGGCAAGTGACACGAAAATTAGAAAGTAGAAAGGCTAAGGGAGAAACCATTTCCCGTCAGCGTTAAGCGGCGGGGACACGCCGGCAATGATTTGCCAACTGCCGTTGTTGCGGACCCAGATGTGATGACATGCCTTCCTGATATCCGTCCGGCTGACAAGCCTCATGCGCCGCCCGCCGCTCTGCCTCTCTTTTCACGACGATGCCGGACTGCGGCCGTCGTCGCCACCAAGGACGCACGCCTCGCACAGTAGGAACTCAGACTCGGGACTTGATTCTATACGTGACTCACGTATAGCATCCCGCAGGTATTTCTACAGAGTTTAAGGCATTGCTCCAAGTGAAGCGTCACAGCGGAGCTAATCGTCGAGCGATTTGTTGCCGTTGCGACGCTGCCACCCGACGCAGGCGAACGAAACTGTTCTCAGAAATGCGCGCCCAGTCGCCACACTTGTCACTATACGTGAACCACGTATAACGTAGCAGCGCCTAACCAGAGAGCATGCTGGTTGGCTAGTGCGTTATTTCGACCCCGTCTAGTTACGCCCAGCATTTCGTCAGCGGAATCAGAGACGGTCCGGAAGCCGATGTTGAGACGATTCCATAAATTGATCATGCCCACGCCCAAGGATAACTGCGAGACTTGCGTTTCATTAAAGTGAGCGGCCTTCATACAGCGCATCGGAAACGTGTTCCCGCCCGATTTTCGTCAACGCGGAGCCGAGCGAAAATGTGCATAAATATTCCTGCGAAAGCGCTAAATTGCATCAAATGCTCTATCCTTGAAGTTCCCCGATAAACTGATGAAAAAACTGAAACCAAAACGGGTGAAGGGCGAGAGTTATCTCGTTAGCATCGCGCTGTTCGTTGTCCTTTTCACAGGATCGATCGCTCACGCCGTCGAACCGCCAGATTGCCACATCGGCAGCTATCGGCTGAAAGATGGAAGCCTTGTTGATATTGCGCCAGCAGATGACGGCGCATTGCGCTGGCGTTGCTTTGATGGGACGACAGGTGCGCTGCATAAGGCGGCAAAGGGAAACTGGAGCAGCACCTACGGCTGGACCGATCGCGCCGACGGTAAGACGGTTTCATTTTCAGACTGCAACACTGGGAAGATCGATTTCGATGGCATGCCCGGCAATCGCATCGCATTCGACGTAACGGATACGACGTTCAGCAGTCACGATACCAAGCTTGCCGGTCGCCTCGTCATGCCGGCAGGTAAGAACAAAGTGCCGGTTGTGATTCTGTTGCACGGCGCAGAACGCGACTCCGCTCTTATTAGTTACTATCTGCAACGGATGCTGCCGGCAGAGAATGTCGGCGTGTTTGTTTACGACAAACGTGGAACGGGAAAATCCGGAGGCAGTTATAGCCAGGATTTCAACTTGCTGGCCGACGACGCGATCGCCGCGATGCGAGAAGCCCGACGTCTGGCTGGTGCACGCGCCGGCCGCGTTGGTTATCAGGCCGGCAGCCAGGGCGGATGGGTTGCTCCCATCGCAGCCAATCGCGCCCCGGTTGATTTTGTCATCGTCTGCTTCGGTTTGGCGGTCAGCGTGATCGATGAAGACCAGCAGGAAGTGGAAATCGAAATGCGCGAAAAAGGTCATTCACCTGCCGAGATTGCCAAGGCACTCGAAGTGGCGCGCGCCGCCGAGACGGTGATTGCGAGCGGGTTTACCCAGGGATTCAAGGAATTCGATGCCGTGCGAGCGAAACACAAAGACGCTGTCTGGTATAAGAATCTGCACGGTAACTACACCTATATGTTCCTGCCCTATTCAGAGGCAGAACTCCGAGCCATGGCTCCGAAATTCAATTGGAGCACGCCCTTTCATTACGATCCGATGCCGACACTTAGGGCTGATACGACGCCGCAGTTGTGGATCCTGGGCGGGGAGGATTACGAAGCGCCATGCGCGGAGACGAGTCGCCGCGTCAAGTCGCTTATAGCCAATGGCCAGCCGCTCATGCTAGCAGTTTATCCGCGCGCTGAACATGGAATAACTCTGTTCGAGACTAAGCCAGATGGCACGCGCGTTTCGATTTGTTACGCCCCCGGCTACTTTGCCATGATCCGCGATTTCATTCGCGATGGGCAGCTGCACGGCGCCTATGGCGACGCCGAAATTACAAAACCGCGCGACAACGTGCACTAGGTAACACCGTGCCGTTCAATAGCGAATAGGGGTCAGGTTTCAATATTTCATTCCGAAGTCTCAAGCTTTGCCGCGGAAGTTTTCCATGAGCTGAAGCATGCCTTCGGCTTTCGAAGAGTTGCTGGCGCGTTTCGGCAATTAGTTTGTTAGATAGGAGATTTTTTTGGCGCGATGGCTTCCAAGCCGGCCTGCGCTGTGTGCAGGTAATCGACCACGCGCTTGAGATAAGCGACGGTGAAGGCGCCCTTGTGAAAGCCTTTGCCGCGCACTATACCGTCAAGAGCGCCGCCTAACTTGACACTTGAGATTTGGAATTCGGAAACAAGAGTCTCACTTCGCGGCGGATGACGAGAATGGCGACTGAAAGTCCTAAGTGCGCCCCCCCAACTCCCACATCTGGTGATGCCGGTAGGGCCGTTGGTGCCTGCTCCCGTCCGTCACAAACGACGCACGCCTCGCACAGCAATAACTCAGGGTATGAATTTGATGCTATACGTGACTGACATATAGCGTCTTTCGGCAATGGCTTTTGGAGCACGACCTCATCACAGTCGGCATCGACGCATGACGGCTCAGTGTTTCCCACTCCGGATGTAAGCGTTGGTGTGACCGCGAGGATCTCTCGTAGAGTGAGGCCGCGTTGAAGTTACAAATTTCGAAACGAACCCTGGCGGGTGGGAGCAAGCTCGCGCTGCGCCCCGCGGTTGTGCGCGAATTATAGTCGAGAAGGCAATTCGGACCTAGCGAATGCTCGATAATCGCGGCGGCGACGTAATTCCACTGCTATACGTGATTCCCGTATAGCATCCTGCTGGCCTTCCTACCAGGGTTCCAGGCATCGCCTCGCAGTGATGCGTCAGTCGGCGCTATTTCGTGCGATCGGCAACACTGCGACTCTGCGCAGGCAAGCCGGACGGTTTTGTTAGAAGTGCGCGCCGACGTATTCCCACATCTGGTGATGCCAGTAAGGCCATTCGTGACCGCCCTTCGGGCCCCAGTCATCCAGATGATGAGCTATGCCGCGATTCCTGAGCACTTCAGACATTCGGTAGGTCGGGCCCGGCACTTCCCACGGGCCGGAGCCAGTCGCTAGGTGGATGTCACAACTCCGATATTGATCGAGAAACCATGGGTCATTCTGGTTGGCCATGTAGTCCACCGGGTTATTGAAGTAGAAGTTGTCGTCGTATATTCCATCCATGGAATCGCGCAGGTCGTAGACGCCTGAGAGCGCGTAGCAGCGTTTCACCCGGTCGGGATGCTTGAAGAGGGTGTTGGCCGCGTGATAGGCGCCCAGTGATGCGCCGTAGGTGGTGATCGCTATGCCGGGTGTCTGGCATTGGGAGTCGATGAAGGGGAAGACTTCTTTCGCTACGTAGTCGTCGTATTGCGCCTGGAGCCAGCTGCGATGGAAGGGGTGCGCTCCCTTGTTATTGAACGAATCGCTCTGGACTCCGTTGATGCAGAAAATCCTGATTCGTCCCTGGTCGAGGTAAGGGCCAAGGGTGCGGATCATGCCCTGCCCTTCCTGCTCATGTTCGTCGCCGCAGCTCGTGGGGAAGGCGAGGATGGGCAAACCGTAATGGCCATAAACGGCGACGCCCATGTCGCGATTCAGGCGGTGTGAGTACCAGCGGTGATGGTCATGATGCATATCTCGCGAGGATACCGGGTTGACGATCAGGCTCAAGGCTGGTCTGACCATCGCGCGCCCTGTTTGAGCTGGCGCTTAGCCGGTGGCCATCCCCGCCTTACCTTTCCCGGGTACCTTGCACGCCCAAATGGCTGCGGCGGCCACGAGCAAACTGAAAGCAATGACGAGAAAGGCGTCGTTGAACGCCATGATGAATGCGTCGTGGCTCATGATTGATTTGATGACGGCGTAGCCTTGCTTGAGCGCAGTCACCGGATCGAAGCCTTTGGTCACGAAATTCTGTTGCACTGCCTCAAGACGGGCCTGCGTTATGGGAGAATAGGTGGTAACTGCCTCTCCTATCCGCAGATCGTGAAATTGTTCACGGCGCGTGACAAGAGTGGACAGAAGCGCGATTCCGAAACTACCACCGACGTTTCGGAAAATGTTGAAGATGGCAGAACCGCTGGCCGCATCCCTGGGCGCGAGGGTCGCAACAGCCAGACCGGTCACAGGCACGATC
>DASYDW010000113.1 GCA_036499395.1 Pirellulales bacterium | reverse complement strand
GGCCACGAACTACGAGCCGCTGCTGACCGACGCTGACGGTCTGGCCTGGGAACTGCGTGGGCCTGGTGTAAAGGCCATGACCGAGGAAGATTTCCTGCTCGAAAACGGCGATCGCGTTCACTCAGGTAAGGCCAGCCCGGTCGCGCAGAAATGGGCCAACAACATGACGGCCCGTTACGACGAACTTTCGAAGCGCGACCCGATCTTCGGTGAGTTGCGCAACTGCATGGACCTGGCGATCGTGTCGGCGCTACTGTTCAAGGAAAACCTGCCCGGCAAGGCGAGCCTCGATCTGGCACCGCTGGCTGGGCAGGATGGTCCGCCGGTGGATGCGTACTTCGTGCCGAAGCAAGTCGACACGCAAGCCAGCTTCGTGAAGAAGGGGGACAACTGGATCATCAGCGCCTCGGGCGGCGTGCTGATCCACTCCTGGGGCGAAGCCGACCGCAAAGAGCAGAGCGCCAAGCTCGACCCGCTACGCACGAAAGCCGCCCGCCCCGCGGACGACAAAGCCACGGCCGGCCAGCCGGCCATTTGGTGGTGGAACTAGCGGGCAGTGGGCGGCAGGCAACGGGCAGTGAAGAGAAGTAGTCGGTAGCTGGTCGCTAGTGGGCGGGAACGCTCTCGCTCGGCAGTAGCCCTCGGTTCTCGGACATTCGCAAGTGCCTTCCTCCGTGACTCTGCGCCTCCGCGGTACCCTTCCGTCGTCCGACCCCAGGCGACACCCCTCTCGCGCTCGTCGGTAGACCTGACGGGTTAGCGTCATTTTGTCCGGCTCGCCTGTGGGAGCGGGTGGTAGCCAAACGGGGTGGAAGGCGACCATTTTCCCCCGGCAAATGGGGTGTTCGGCCGTAATTTATTGCCCAGTTAGGCCTTGCGAGCGAACTCTTTGAAACTGTCGGGCGTCTAAAGAAGTAGTTCATTCCGCGCGGGCGAGGGATCGCCAAATTCTTGTCTCTCGCGATTTTCTCGGATTTCCCCTTGTGAAAAGACCCCCCATGACTGCAAACTGCAGGAATAAATATCCCACCCGCCGGGCGGCGCCATCGCGGCGATCCCAGCGACCTCGGGACACGGAAGTTCCCCCCCGCAACCGGCCCGCAGCCCGACCGGCGGTGTCCGCCACCAGTCGCTCGAAGGCCACTAAGAAGACCACCGTCGATCCGGAAATGACAAAGCCTCTTACTAAGCAGTCTGAAGCAGCCAAGAAGCCCCGGCGTCGTCCCTGGCGGCATCCCACGCAACGTGGCATCAAGGTGCCCTATGCGGCCGCCGCCGCCATCTCACTGATGGAGATGGGCATTACGGACTACGAGCGGATCGCGGCTGCTGTCGGCCTGAGCGCGGCCGAGGTGGAACGGATCGATATGGCCGAGGACAAGTCAATCCGCCAACTCTGCCTGGCCGGGGTGCCTTATGGCCATTACTTCACGCTGGAAGCCCACATCCGCTGTCCCAAGTGCAGCGGCATGATCACGCTGGCCCCGTGCGTGGCGTGTGATTCCCCCAGCGCCTGGCGCCCCGCGATGCCTGAGAACGTCGCCCCGAGCGCGGAATAAATCCGCTGGGACGATCCTCATGGGACGGATTCGGCCCGTTCAACCGCACAGACTTTCGCTGCGCGAAGGTTGTCCGCGTAGCTTTGAATTCGCGCAATTTGGCCGCGCGCCAGTGGCTCTGTTATAAGTGAGGCTCGCTGGGGGACTACGCGGCTCGCTTTCGTTGATTCTGACCTTGCGCCGGCACAGGTGCTCCCGGCGCGCGATTCCTGCCTGGCCCGCCCGTTCGGAGGATGATCCCATGTCGCATAGCAAGACGCCCGAGTCGGGGTCCGAGACGTTCGTCGAGACGTCGCTGAAGCTCAGCGGCAAGAGCGAGCTGGAAGCCCGATCGACCGGCGCTATGGACCGAGCCGACGAGCAGCTCGAGTCGTTTTTCGAAGCCCGTTATCAGACCACGGCCAGCCCGATCCATCGCGCGGTGTGGGATCACAACTTCCCGCTCGAACTGTTTCAGGCGGGCGCGCCGGCCAAGCCCACGGCGGCCTGCGCGCAAGCGATGGAGGAGTCGCTGTCGATCGTCCGCCGGCACATCGCGGCGGGGACACTGTTGGACCATAACGGCAAGCTCCTGCCTCACGTCTTTGCCGAATTGGGGGCCGCCGGGTATTGGGGATTGCTCGTCGAGCAGGAATATGGCGGGCAGGCTGCGCCGATGTCGGTCTTCATGCCTTACTTAGTGCGCATGGCGACTGTGTTTTCCACCCTGGCCGGACTGGGAAGCGTGCATGGCTGCGTCGGCGCCGTCGATCCCCTGCACGGCATGGGCACGTCCGAGCAAAAAGAGCGTTTTCTGACTCGCCTGGCCAACGGCGATCGCATCTCGGGTTTTGCGCTGACCGAGCCTGGCGCCGGCTCGGACATGACCGCGCTCAAAACCCGCGCCGTGCTCGACGGTGACGCTTATGTCGTTAATGGCGAGAAGCTTTTCATTACCAACGCGCTACCCGGGCGTATCGTGGCGCTGGTCTGCCTGATTGATAACCGCCCGGAAGTGTTGCTGGTCGATTTGCCTGAGGAGAACGAACACTTCCAGTTGGTTCGTTATGGGCTATACGCCCTCAAGCATTCCTACAACAACGGGCTGCTATTCAAGAACTTCCGCGTGCCGAAGGAGAACTTGCTGAAGCCGAAATTCGGCAACGGGCTGACCGTGGCCTATCACGGTCTGAACCGCGGCCGGGTCGCAGTGTGCGCGAATGCCTCGGGCGGGTTGCGCGTCATGCTAGCCAGCATTCTTCCCTGGACTCGCTATCGGCTGACGTATGGCGAAGCAATCGATCGCCGCGAGCTTGTGCAAGGGCGCGTCGGCCGTCTGGCCGGCATGATCGTGGCCTGCGATGCGCTGGTCGAGTGGTGTTCGTGGCTATTGGACGAAGGCTATCGCGGCGAAATGGAATGCACGATTGCCAAGATATTTGGCAGTGAATCGCAGAAGGAAGCCGCGATCGAATTCCTGATGAAGACGCACGGCGGACGCTCGTTCTTGCATGGGCATCTCTTCGGTGACAACTGCCACGAGTATTTCGCCCCCTGCATTTACGAAGGCGAGGGGGAGATGCTGGCCATGGCCTTCTTCAAGTCATTGGTGAAACAGCACGGCAAAACGTTCTTCGAGCCGGTCGGCCGGGTTTTGGCAAAGCTGCAAGTCAAAGAGCCGAACCTGACCGATCTTGCCCATCTGAAGGGGCTGGCGCCGGTACTGGTGCCCTATGCCAAGTGGCTCGTCGGCGAACGTTTCGGCAGCCGACAGTTGGGGGCCTTGCCCAAAATGCCTGATGCCTTGACCGCGCATGCGCGATTCGCCATCGACGGCCTGACGCACATGGCCCGCGAGATCAGCAGCTCGATGCGCAAGCATCAACTGAATTTGGCGGATCGGCAATGCCGAATGTCCGAGCTTTCGCTCCGCGTGCAGAACCTGGTCACGATGCTGGTCACGGCTCTGTACGCGGCCAAGCAGACGGACGAGCTGCTGCAGACGGCCGGTGACGTGGCTTGCCAGGATCTGCGGTTCAAGCTGACGAACGAGCGCCTCAGTGACGCCTATTTCCGTACCGTGACCCGGCTGGGGGCCAAGATCGCCGACGGCGGGTTCGAGCCGATCGCCGGCATACCGCCCGGCGAAATTCTCAAGCCGTACGAAAACGCCTCTGGCAAATAACGGATTGCACAGGAATCTATGCGGCGGATCGCTGCGGTGGTCAGGCACTAGGATTGTGGGCGCGACTTTCGCTGTTCGCCGTAGGTCACCCGCGACGGCGAACGATGCAATCGTTGACGCCGACGAACCGGCCCCTGACAATAAAGGATATAGGCATCCACCGGCCGCTGGTCAGCGCGGCGACGGCAGATGCGCCGCGCGACCTCGCGTGGCGAGGAGGCTACCGTGCCGGCGCGAATGCGAATGCAACTCACCAACTGCCGGCCGTCACGGTTGCCAGCTTTTCGATTTCGATCCACCGGATTCTTGTCGCTTGCGCTGCTGATCGCGCTCGCCGGTGGGCTGCTCGTCGAGCGCGTAGCGGCCGTCGACAAAGCCGCGCCGAAGGCGAACGCGGCAAAGGCACCCGCGAAGGAAGCCGCGCCCGATGATCCTGTCAAGGAAGAGTTCCGTGCCGCCAAACGCGAGATTCAAACCCGGCTGCGCAACAAGCAAGTCTTCGAGCGGATTACCGCGCTGCGCAGCGCCGGCAAGTATCCAACGCTCGACGCGGCAAAGCTTGTCGTTACCGTCGGCCTGAAGGACGACGCTCCCGAGGTTCGAAGCGCCGCCTATGACACGTTGTTGGACTTTAAAGACAACGACGAGATCGCGCGTTACCTGTTGACCACCGTCAGTAAGGAAACGCGGCGCGGTTCGGTCGGCCCTAATACGCTGCCCATGCTGGCTGTGCTGCTCGCCTCGACGCTGCCGGACGTCGAGAAGAACGTCAACGCCTACCTGGAGAAGCAAGCCAACTCGCACGACGGCCTGGAAATCATCGAAGCGCTGGCCGACGAGTTGGGCGGGCGCGGCCAGTCTGAGGATGTCGCTTCGCTGACGAAACTAACGGCGCTGTCCACATTCGAACGCGAATTCGGTTTGCGCCGTGCCGTGGTGCAGGCGCTGATCAAGATCAACTCTGCGACGGCGATCGGCCAACTGATCAAAATCCTGGAAAACGTCAAAGGCGAAATCCGCGGCGACATCGTGCAATACCTGGCCACCGCGACCGGGCAGGAGCTGGGGTTGGACAGCGCGGCCTGGACCGACTGGTGGAAGGAAAACGAGAAGACCTTTCAAGCTGGCGGCGCCGT
>DASYDW010000112.1 GCA_036499395.1 Pirellulales bacterium | reverse complement strand
CGGGAATCAGGCGCCGCAGGTGGCTGTCTTCGCCCTCTTCTTTCCCCTGCAGTTGCTGGGCCTTATGTTTCAAATGATCTGGACGATCTGGATCGGCACGCGCACGATGTTCGTCCTGCCGACAATCGTCGATCGCGGCTACTCGCTGTCGACCGCCCTGGACGTGAGCTGGGAAGCCACGCGGCACCGGTTCTGGGAACTGGCCTTCTTGAACCTGATTGCCATCTTGTTGAGCGTGATGGGGATGTATCTGTGCTACGTGGGTGTGATCCTGACCATGCCGCTCTATTTTCTGACGGTCGCCGCAGCGTATGATTTCCGCGTTGGTTCGTTCAGGAATGCTACCTAATTGACCCTGGAATTTATGGATTTGCCGGCGTTTCCGGCCGAACCATTCTTCTTGACCGCCCCTCATCTGTTAGCTAGAGTTCAGAGCGACGGGTATTAGATAGCCCGTCCCCGTTTTTGGAGCTTTTGATGGCGCGCTTGAACCTACTTCCGCTCGAATTGCGGTTGCTTGCCCTAGGCAAGCGGTAGGGTTCGTACGCTCGGAAGACTTCCGAAACGCTTTGCCAAGCATACGAACCCTAAGGCTGAGAAAGCCTTAGGGTTTTTTTATTGCCCGGCGGATGCCTTACAATCTTTCGGTAGCAAGCGTCGTTTTCTAGTTCTAGCAACAGCCGTTTTCCAACAAACGTCGCATCCCGCGATACACGCGTACCATGTGCAACTTCGGCGAAACCCGTGGCGAGCGAACCCAGACGCCCACCAGGGCGTGGTTGGTGCTTACCGGGCCGGCCTAGGGTCGGCCCCCTGCACCGCACGTTTTGTGTTCGACCACGCTCACGACGAATCGCCAAGGAATAAACCATGACCGCTAACGAAAACGCCAAACGCCCCGCCGAACGATCGATCAAAATCTTCGACACCACGCTGCGCGACGGCGAGCAATCGCCCGGCGCCAGCATGAACATCACCGAGAAACTGGAAGTGGCCCAGGCCCTGGTCGACCTGGGGGTCGACATTATCGAGGCCGGCTTTCCCATCGCTTCCCCAGGTGACTTCGAAGCCGTGAAGGCGATCGCCAGCAACGTGCGCGGCGCCGTGATCTGCGGATTGGCCCGCTCGGCCAACGACGACATCGATCGCGCGTGGGACGCACTGAAGGGGGCCGAGCGTTCGAGGATCCACGTCTTCCTGGCCACCAGCGCCATCCATCGCGAATTCAAGTTGAAGATGGACAAGGACGAGATCATCCGCCGCGCCGTAGCGTCGGTCACGCGTGCTGCCAGTTACTGTCCCGATATCGAATTCTCGCCCGAGGACGCCTCGCGCACCGAGATCGATTTCTTGTGCCAGGTAGTCGAGGCCGCGATCGGCGCCGGTGCCACGACGGTCAATATTCCCGACACGGTGGGCTACGCCACGCCGGCGCACATCGGCGGCGTGATTCGCACTCTGCGCGAACGGGTGCCCAACATCGATCGCGCCGTGATCAGCATTCACTGCCATAACGACCTGGGCCTGGCAGTGGCCAACAGCCTGGCCGCGATCGAAAACGGCGCCGGCCAGATCGAATGCACGATCAACGGCATCGGCGAACGGGCCGGCAACTGTGCCCTGGAAGAGGTCGTGATGGCGCTGCGCACGCGCAACGATCACTATCACACCCGCACGGGCATCGTTACCGAGCGGTTGGTCCCCACCAGCCGGCTGGTGTCGAACATCACGGGCATTCAGGTGCAGCGCAACAAAGCGATTGTCGGCCGAAATGCCTTCGCGCATGAAGCGGGCATCCATCAGGACGGCATGTTGAAAGAGCGCAGCACCTACGAGATCATGCGCCCCGAGGATGTCGGACTGGCCAAGACCGACCTGGTCTTGGGCAAGCACAGCGGACGCGCCGCACTGGCCGATCGCGCCAAAGCCTTGGGCTACCACCTGAATACCGAGCAACTGCAGACGGTCTTCGAGCAGTTCAAAGTGCTGGCCGACAAGAAGAAAGAAGTCTATGACGCCGATATCGCGGCTCTGATCGACCAGGAAATCCGCGAGGTCCCCGAAACCTGGACCATCGCCGGCTATCGCCTGGTGGCGGAGTCAGGCCAGGTGCCGCCCACCGTCACGCTGACGTTGCGGCGCGGCAACGATGAAGTCACGGAAGAAGTTACAGTCGGTGACGGACCATTCGACGCGCTGTTTCACGCCGTCGAACGCATCACCGGCGTAGAGGTCGTGTGCCGCGACTTCAACGTGCATAGCATCACCATGGGCAAAGACGCCCAGGCCGAGGTGACGGTCGAAGTCGAGCACCAACGCCAGATCTATCGCGGCCGAGGCGTCTCGACCGATAGCGTCGAAGCCAGCGCCCAGGCCTTCTTAAACGCCGTGAACCGCGTCGCCGCCCAACTGGAACACGACGGCAAAACGGCCGAAGCCAAGGCTGTTGGCAACGCGTCGTGACACAGAATATTCGGGCACGCAACTACCGGATCGACAGCCCGGTACTTGCGTGCTCCGATTCCGTTAGTTCACTACCGATCTTCAACGATCGCTTGCAGGGCGCAGCAAATCTTTGTTGCTAATCATCGGCAACACCGGGACAATGACGCTACGGCCTCGGCCGTAGCCAGTCACGTGCGCGATTCCATGGCACAAGCCTCGCCCTGTCTGCGAACCTGTTAGCGGAGCCATCGTCGAGCAGACTGCTCGATTCTTGATTGCTGAGTTCGGTATTGCGTCGCCTCTCTTTCGTGGAGACAAACATGCCAACGACCATCCACCGCCCCGTAAAGCCACGTTCTTTTCGCCGCGTGGCCCCCTCGATCGCCAAGCCGCCGATCACCGAAAAGTTCACGCTCGAACAAGAGCTCAAGCCCTTCGGAGCGTGGGTGGGGAACACAATCTGGGTGCCGCCCAAGGATGCCAAAGAGGCCTTGGCCGAGACGATGCTGCGCGAGACGCGCCCCTTTACGGCACAGGAGCAGCGTTGGAAGTCGGTCATCAAGAAGCACCGCGATGACTTCACGCAAGTGCGCGAGCTCAATCTATTCGAAGCCTCGATCCGGCTTCCCAAAGGTCGATTCTTCGTCACGGTCACCGAGGAAGAACACTTCGACAAGATTATCGACACGATCCCCAGGAGCGTGCAAACCCGGCTCGACGAATTCCTCAGCGGACCGGCCAAAAAGCAGGGGGCAAAGGTTTATTACCTCAAACCACTCTGCGTTGAAGTCGGCGACGATTTGATCCTCACCTCGGGCGAAGACCTGACGGCCGCCATCGCGAAAGTGCAAGCGGAAGTCTTTGCCGAGTATCGACGCCTGGCCCGCTATCGGCGACCATTGCAGGCGATGCAAGCCGCGGTGAACCTGGGGCTGGCCATGCCGCGAGGAGTGATGAAATATGCCATCGATCGCAAACAAAAGGCGCTCGATGCTTACCAGGCGCATCTGGAATTCACGCGCCGCAAGCTCGCGCTCCGTACGGCCAAAACGTTTCGCAAGTGCCGAACCGAGGGCTGCAGTTTCGACGAGATGCTCGATCTGACCAGCCAACTCCAGCGAGTAGACGTGGTCGATCAATACTGTATCGACCACGAGCTAACCTCCGCCAAGCGCAAGCAGTTGGTGCGCATTGCCACCGGCAGCCTGCCTTGGTTCGTCGCTCTGTCACTTACGATTTCCTACATGTCGTCGGTCGCCGTAGCGGTTTCGACACCGCCGCTCATCGTCGTGGATCCCGCCTTCGTCGCGGAAATGCCAGGCTCGAACGGCGTGATTCTGAAGATCGGCCATTTCGACGAAGTCGGGGGCATCACCCACGTCGAGATTTAGCGACGCATCGCGCCGAGCCCGACGCGAGGCGGCTCGCTGAGATACCCCACGCTCATCGTGTACCGTGCGCGGTGCATATCATCGACAGACGGTCCGCCACCAGAGCGGAACCGAGGGATCCAGGTGCGCCGATTACACAATCCTCGCGAATTCTGTAAGTTGTCGGCGTTTTCTGTTACTAATACCTCTAAATCGGGGTATTTAATGGCCGAACGACGATCGCCAGCGATCTTGCCGCTCTAGAGGGTGGCGCGCCTGGCGGGTCAGGGATTTCGATGCGCGCACCGCGCTCCGCGCGAAAGTCCCGGGGCACTTTATTCTTGCTAAGGAATTCGACCATGAAGCGTCTGTGTTTCATCCTGCTTGGCATGGTCGCGACCTGCTGTTTTGGTATCTCGACCGCCTCATCCCAAAATCTGACAGATGAGTCCGTCGAAAAACTCGCTGCCCCTTTGATCGAAAATCAAATCGTCAACGGGATGTCGATTGGTTACATCGCCGGCGACCATTATGGAACGGTACACCTGGGGCATTGCAACCAGGCCAAGGACAAGCCCAGCAATCTGACCCTTTACGAAATCGGCTCGGTGAGCAAAGTCTTTACGTCGCTCTTGCTGGCCCGTGCCGTGGTGCAAGGCAAGATCGATCTCGCGGCCGCCGCAGCGACGAACAACGCGGCAGGTATTCGATTGCCAGCGCGCGACGGTCGCTCGATCACATGGCTCGATCTCAGTACCCACCGGTCAGGCCTGCCGCGACTTCCCACGAATTTGCCGCTGACCGATTTAACCGATCCCTACGCGAAGTACAACTCCGGCAAAGCCGCGGAGTTTTTCGATCAATACAAACTTCCTCGCGCGCCCGGTGAGACGCAGGAATACTCGAATCTCGCCGTTTCGGTTCTTGGGTACTTGATCGCCGAAAAGGCCGATATGTCCTATCAGCGGCTATTGCGAGAAGCCATCGCGGACCCGCTGAAGATGACCGACTGCACCGTGTCACTTACGAGTGATCAGGTGAAGCGGCATGCCACGCCCCACAGTGCTTTCAATACCGAAGCCTCGCTGTGGACGTTTGCCGACCTGCCCGGCGCCGGCGGCATTCATGCCACGCTGCGCGACATGATGCGTTTCGCGCGAGCTCAATTGACGCCCCCCGCAGGCCCGCTGGGCGAGGCGATCGAATTGGCTTGGAAGCAACACACCGCGGCCGATGCGTCCGGTTCGGCGATGGGATTGGGCTGGATGATCGCCGGCGATGGTCAAACTCGATGGCACAATGGTCAGACCGGCGGGTTTCACGCCGCGCTCTTCATCAATCGCGATTTGCGCTCGGCGATCATCATCCTCTGCAACACGGGCACTGACGAAGTCGACAAGCTGGCCATGCAATTGCTACTGAAGGGGGCAGGCCACGAGCCAAAGCTGGAACCGGCCAACAAACCTGTCGAGGGCAAGAACCCGCCGGGCGTCGATGCGGAACTTCGCGCCCGCCTGGTTGGTCGTTATCAACTGAAGCCGGATTTCATCTTCGATGTGCGCGATCGTGACGGGCATCTGATGGTGGGCATCACCAATCAAGCCACGCAAGAAGTCTACCCCGACTCGCCGAGTCGCTGGTCGTACCGTGGAGTCGATGCCACCCTCGAGTTCAAGTTGACGAAAACCGGCCCTGCCAAGAGTCTGATTCTGCATCAGAACGGCATCCAGCAGACGGCGAAAAGGATCGACAATTGAACGGTCCATGCCTACGACCGGACGTCCAAGAGAATTTGGCACGACTTGGAATTGGCCTGACGTGCCATAGGGCATGACAAGGGTTTGCTTTGCTGGACGATGACCATAAGTCACTCTTCATGACGTGGCTGGCGGACCATGGCACTGCGGTCATGAAGGTGGCGCGCGCTTACACGCTCACCAGCGATGAATGCCAGGATCTCGCGCAAGAGATTCTGCTGCAGGCCTGGCGGTCGGTGCCGTGCTTCGAGGGCAAGGCCAGCCCGGCCACCTGGTTCTATCGCGTGGCGTTGCAAACGGCCATGAATTGGCAGCGGAAGGACAAGCCGCGCCGCATCCGACAGCAACCGCTGATCGAGGTGCAAGTTCCGGCCTCCGACGGTACGACAAGCGCCCAGCAAGCTCAGCAGCGCGAAACCGTCGCACAGCTCTATCAGGCTATTCATCAATTGCCAAAGGCTGACGCGGCGCTCGTGCTGCTTTACCTGGAAGAAATGAGCTATCGCGAGATGGCCGAAGTGCTGGGTATTTCCGAGAGCAATGTCGGCGTCAAATTGAACCGCGCGAAAAAGGCCCTGAGTGACCTGATGAGGGGGGGTGCCGATGACGCCTGACAAATTCCAAGAGGCATGGCGGGCCGATTCGTCGCAGACCCGAGTTACGGTCGATGCCGAGCTGCTGCGCAAAGAGGTCGAGCGGAACCAACGCGATTTCCGGGCCCTCATTTTGCGCCGAGATACCCTCGAGATCACCGTTGCACTATTGTTCATCCCCGTATGGTCCGTGATGGGCGCCTGGCTTGCGCTACCGTGGACCTGGTACCTCACCGAACCGGCGATGATGTGGGTGGCTGGATTTTTTCTGGTCGATCGATGGCGCCATCCGCAGCGCCCCATCGAGCCAGGCGCGCCGCTACTAACGACGGTGCGCGAGTCTTTGCGCCAGGTCGATCATCAAATCTGGCTGCTGCGCAACGTCTTCTGGTGGTACCTGCTACCACTTTTCGTTTCGGAGCTCGTATTCTTTGCACACGTCGCCGGCGACGTAGCCTCGTTGCATTGGCTTTTCGGACTCGGCTTCGGGAGCTTCCTGTTCGCTTTTCTCGTGACAATCAACGGTTTCGTCGATTACATCAATCAACGCGCCGTGCGTGTGCAGCTCGCGCCGCGGCGCCAGGAGTTGTTGGCACTGTTGGCAAGCCTCGACGATGGGCCGGTTACCGAGATATCCGAATCGAGCAGCAAGGGCATAAACCCTGCCAGGCGCTGGTTCATCGTGGCTCTTTTGGGCGCTATCGCTGCCGTGATCATGGCGATCCTGTTTGCAGCGTCCGATGCCAAGTACGAAGGTCCACCCCAAAGCGACGGACCGGCAGGCGTTGCGCTGGCCAGCCTGGTTGACGATCTGCGCAAGGAGAACGATCTTGTCGGCCTGGCCGCGATGATGACCGTCGACGGACGGCTCGAGGCAGCCGCCGCCAGCGGCGAGAGAAAAAAGGGAAGCGGCGTGGCCGTCGAGATTGGCGACCGCTGGCACCTGGGCGGAATCACGCAATCGATCACCGTCACGATGATCGCCCGACTGGTCGAAGCAGGACGTATGAAATGGTCGGACACCGTGGCCGAGGTTTTCCCTAACGCGACCCTTGATCCGACTTGGCAATCGATCACGCTGCGGCAGCTACTCACCGACACCTCGGGTGCGCCCGCCAATTTCCCCGCCGAGGTTTTGCAAGTGCGTCCGCCGCTGGGGCGCGAAAGCACCCGAGCACGATGTACTGCCGTGCTGAATATCATGGCCGAGAAGCGTCCATTTCTCGCGGGCAATCGATATGCCTCGAATGTGGGCTACACGATCGCCGGGGCAATGGCCGAGCAAGTGACCGGCGACACCTGGGAAGACCTCGTCCGGCGGGAAGTCTTCGAACCGTTGAATCTCGCCAGTGCTGGATTTGGTCCCCCTACAAGTTCGGACGCAAAGCTCGAACAGCCTCGCGGGCATCAAGCTTTTGGAACCAGAAAACTCGCCGTCGATGACAAGGCTGACAATACCGCCATCATGGCCCCCTCGGGCATGGTGCATATGACGCTCGGCGATCTCTGCACGTACGCCAACGAACACCTGCGCGGAGAACAGGGCGAAGGCAAATTGCTTTCCACCGAAACTTACCGCTTGCTGCATACTCCTGAGTTTGGCCAGAACGCATGGGGTTGGATCAGGTCAGATGCCGGGGGCGCGACGTCGACCGCCAAGTACTGGAGCTTTGGATCGAACACGCTCTGGTACGCGTTCGTGATCTTTGTTCCTGAAACAAAGACCGTGGTCGCCGTGACGGCGAATGACGGCGACATGGAGCGGGGCACAGAGGCGGCGTGGCAGATCGTACAGGCCAGTGCGAAACGTTTCGAAAAAGAAGCCTTTGCCAAGAAGTCTCCCTTCGCCGCGGTGCGTTGGCAGGAATCTCGACCAGAGGTCAAAATCGACGACCAGTGGTATCAGCTTTTGTCGTTGGATGGTCTCACTACGGACGACATTCTCGCCTTTAGCCGACAGAAGTACGGCAACCGATGGCAAAAGCGCTTCGAAGAAGACCTGGTCGAGCTACTCTCGCGCATGGGGCATCCCCCACAAGAGACGGTCAAACTCGAGGTTCGCGCAGTGACCTCACAACAGACGCAAGTCCTACAAGACGTCTCCATGACCGCCGCGAACCGCCAGGCGATCAAGGCAGCAGCCAATGCTCGCGAGAATGCCGATTAGTGACGGGTGAGCGACGAACTCCGTCGATGGCGACAGATCGAGGACCTCGACGATGCGTCACTCGGCGACGAACTGGAACGCGTAGAGCTTGGCTCGCTTCAGTTTCAAGTAAATGCTGACGGGCCGGCCTGCCAATGGTCCGACGTCGCAGTTCCCCTTCCAGTACACGCGCTGGTCGAGAAAATTGCCGCCGACCTCTTCGCAATCCGCCAGCGTGTAGCCGGGAATCGGCGCGCCTTGGGCATCACGTAGTTCGACAAAGGCGGTCCCCATCGCGCCAGTATCAATGTTCAACCGTAAACGGTTTCCCGCGAACTTGACTAGCGGGGTTTGCAGCCAGCCCCCTTGGTGATCGGTGTCGGCCGAGACAAAGCCATCCAAGCGCTGACGCACGATACCGATCCCTCCCAGTTGCGGCGCCGCGTCCGCATACTCGGTGCGCAAGATGGCGCCGTCATGCAGGCGACCGCTCGAGTTGTAATACTGATATAAGTAGTTGCCGCAGCGAATCACGCCCGGCCCCATCACGGCGTACCAACGGTCCCATTCGTCAGGTAGCCCCGTCGGGAAGTAGGCTTCACGGCTGGGCCGGTGCCAGTGAATCCCATCCCGGCTCGTCGCCAACTGCACTTCCAGCGGACCAAAATCCTCCCACTGCCCAGTCCGTGGCGGCACGATAAACGGGTGCCGCTGCGGCGAGAAATGGCGGAATTGCGTCGTGAACATCAGGTACGCATCTTGTGCTTCACCGTAGATCGTCGCTGCGTTGTAGTAGATGTCGGAATCAGGATCGTCCTGGTCGTCGGCCTGCAACACGACGGGCACGTTGGCCGTGCTCAGGAATGGTCGCGCGTCGTTCGACTCGTGAAATGGCCACGGTCGCAGCGGATCATCGACCTCGATGCGCGAGATGCGGCGCTGATTCGCGGAGTCATAAGCCAACGCCCGCACATAGATGACATACTTCGCGATGCGTTCGTCCCAGAGGACGATCGTGGGATTGTCGGTGAACCATGGCAGCACGCGCCCCACTTCGGTGAAATTCAGCCCGTCAGGGGAGGTGAACGCAAACACGCCATCGGTGGCGCGATCGAACTTCGCCTGGCTCTTTAGCAGAAACAGTTTGTAATGTCGGGCGGGATCTGCATCGTGGGGATCCACGAAGATCGTCGAGAAGCTGCCGCCGCCGATCGATTTACCGGTCGCCTTGAAATGCAATGCATCGTCGCTTTCGTAAATCGCGACACCGTCATGCCCAACGTACAGGCGCACCTTCCCACCGTCGTCGATGACGCGGCTGACGTGCCCCAACAGCGGCTTCCCTTCGGCATCCAGAATCTGCCCCAGTTTTTGGGCCGGATTAGTCCGCAATGTCACGCGTTCGGATTGCGCGATAAACCGATCATCGAAAAACAACTGCTTACGACTACCAACGTCCAGCGCGCTCTCCTCGGGCAAGAAAAGCATCGTTGGCAAGATCATCAAAGCGAAGAACATGGCGTCGAACATCGTTGCGATCTCGGGTAGGGGGCGAATCCTCGGACGCTTCGAATGAGCAATACAATGCCTTCATAGCCTAGTCTTGTGCTGCGCGTCGCAATACCCTCGGAACGGGGAACTAGCAAGGCGTTCCCGCAAGAACATATGCAACCGTCAACACCTTCCGCGCGGGGCTTACGACGATTCCTTTTTGCGGCAATAATCTGGGGACTGCCCCTCCTAACCACCAGCGTTCCTGTTTTCAGCTCCAGGATCCTTCCTACGGCATCGCGAATGTCTTTTTTTCGATTACTCATCGCCGGCCTCGTCCAGCATCGGCGGATTCACCTGGCCGTCGCATTGGGGGTCGCCGCCGCCACGGCCGTTTTGGCCGGCGCGCTCGTGGTTGGGGATTCGGTGCGCGACAGCCTGCGAAACCTGGCGCTCGACCGCTTGCAGCGCATCGATGAAGTGCTGGCCGTGCCGCGATTCTTTCGCGCCGAGCTGGCGAACGAGCTAAGCGGCGCGCCGGAATTTCAGGAATACTTCTCGGCCTCGGTTCCCGTCGCCATGCTCGAAGGAACGGTCGAGGATCCGACCTCGCACCGCCGCGCCACGCACGTCAACATCCTGGGCATCGACGATCGATTTGCTCAACTGTCCAACAGGGACGCTGCAGACTTCGCCGCGCCGCTCGCCGGCGAGATCAGCGTCAACGAAGCGCTGGCCACCGAGTTGGGGCTTTCGATCGGCAGTGACGTCATCGTCCGGCTGCCGGTATCACGCGACGTGCCGGCCGACAGCGCGCTGGGGCGCAAGACAGAAACCGTGACCAATCTGCGCCTCGCCGTGAGCCGCATCATTCCGGCCGAGGGCTTGGGCCGGTTTGCCTTGCGTCCGAACCAAGCTACTCCGCGCGACGCCTTCCTGAATGTCGCCGATCTGCAAAAGATTCTCAAACAGCCGGGCAAGGTGAACGCGCTATTGGTCGGCGGCGAATTCCACAACGCCTCGCCCACTGAATTGAAAACGGCACACGCCGCGCTGCAAGCAATGTTGCGGCCGCGATTGACCGACGATTACGGCCTCACGATTCGCGAAGCGCCGCTCGGGTATTTCTTGCTGGAAAGTGACCGCATGCTGTTCGAGCCCGCCGTGCTCGACGCGGCCCAAGAAGCGTTCGGCTTGCTCGACGCCCAGGCTACGCTCACTTACCTGGCCAACACGCTGGCCGACGGGGACCGCGAGATTCCCTATTCGACCGTCATCGGCATCGACTTCGACAAAGCCGCGCCCGCCGACGGTTTCAAAAACATCGACGGCAAGCCGGTCGCCGCGCTCGCGGCCGACGAAATTGCTCTCAACAGTTGGGCCGCCGACGATTTGCAGGCAAAAATCGGCGACACAATTCGCATGACGTACTTCGAGCCCGAAAGTACGCACGGCAAAGTCAGCGAGCATACCGTCGAGCTGCGCTTGGCCGCGATTCTGCCGCTGTCGGGCCCCGCGGCCGATCCGAATCTGACCCCCACGCTTCCCGGCGTGACCGATCAATTGTCGATCTCGGATTGGAATCCGCCGTTTCCGTTCGATAGCCAGCGCGTGCGGCCGCGCGACGAAGAATACTGGGACGACCACAAGGCCACGCCGAAGGCGTTCGTCTCATTGGCCACCGCGCGAAAACTGTGGGGTAGCCGTTTTGGTGACACGACGTCACTGCGCATTCCGGCCGGCGATGGTCGCACCGCGGAAAAGCTGGCCGATCGCTTACGACCCACGCCGGTCGATCTAGGCTTCGCTTTCCAGCCCGTGAAGCTGCGCGCGATCGAAGCGGCCACCGGCACAACTCCTTTCCAATACTTGTTCTTGGGATTCAGCTTTTTCATCATCGTTGCGGCGCTGATGCTGATCGCGATCCTATTTCGGCTGGGAGTTGAGGAACGGGCAAGCGAAGTGGGCCTGCTGCTGGCCGTGGGATGGCCGATGCGCCGCGTGCGAAGATTGTTGATTAGTGAAGGCGCCGTGGTTTCTCTGATCGGGGCCATCGTCGGCGCCGCGATTGGCGTCGGCTATGCCTGGCTGATGATTGCCGCGCTACGAACATGGTGGCTGGCGGCGATTCGCACACCATTTCTGGTGCTGTCGGTGCAGCCCTTGACGATTGTGATCGGGACGTTCACGGGAGTGCTGATTTCGCTGGCTGTCATTTACAGGTCCCTCGCGCGGTTGCGCCAGGTCAACGTGCGGGCGCTACTGGCCGATCGTGTCAGCGAGCCGACGACCGGAATCGCCAAAAAACCACGCTTCGCGCAGGTCGTCGCAGTTGCAGCCATCATCGGGGCGCTTGCGGCCGGCGTGGCGGGCAGCCGGCTGGGAGACATGGCGCAGGCGCTCGCCTTCATGGGCTCGGGCGCTATGTTGCTCGTGGCACTATTAGCGGTCGTCTCAGGACAGTTTCGCTCGGGCGCGGCCCAGTCGTTCGTCAACCGCGGCCGCGCCGCGCTCGTGTGGCTCGCCTACAGCAATGCCGCGAGGAATCCAGGCCGTAGCACGCTCGCAATTGGCCTGATCGCCGCGGCCAGCTTTCTGATCGTGGCGATTGGCGCCTTTCGCCTCGAACCGCGCGCAGGATTCGACAGCGGCACCGGCGGCTTCACGCTTGTCGCGGAATCGGACCAGCCGATCTATCAAGATATCAGCACCGACGATGGTCAGACCGAGTTGGGCTTTTCCTCGGCCGATCAAAAAGCCGTCGATGGCATCAAGGTTTTCTCGCTGCGCGTGTCCAATGGCGATGACGCGAGTTGCTTGAACCTTTATCAGGCCCAGCAGCCGCGCGTGCTTGGGCTGCCCGAGGCGCTGATCGAACGAGGCGGTTTCGCCTGGTCGAAATCGTCAGCCACTACGCCCGCCGAGATCGGGAACCCGTGGCTGCTTCTCGATCGATCGTTGCCCGATGCGGGTCCGGACGATGCCGTGATCCCGATTGTCCTCGACGAGGCCACGGCCATGTACAGCCTGCATCTAAGCGGCGTGGGAAGTCGGTATCAGATCACCGACGGCCACGGCGAACCGTTGCAAACGCAGGTCGTGGGACTATTGGCAGGCAGCGTGTTGCAGGGATCGGTGCTCATGAGCGAGCGCGACTTTCTGAAATACTTTCCCGACTCGAGCGGCCGTCGCTTTTTTCTCATCGACACTCCGGCCGCGGACGAAGCCCGCGTGCAGCAGACGCTGGAGAAAGCACTGGGCGATTTTGGCTTCGATGCCGAACCGGCGACCGAACGCCTGGCCGAATATTACTCGGTGCAAAATACGTATCTATCGACGTTTCAAAGCCTGGGCGGCCTGGGGCTGCTACTGGGCACCTTCGGACTGGCCGCCGTGCAATTGCGCAATATTGTCGAACGCCGCGCTGAGCTCGCTTTGTTACGCGCCGCGGGCTTTCGGCGCCTGCTGATCGCGCAACTCGTCCTGTGGGAAAACGCAATACTGCTCGTCGGCGGGCTGGGGATTGGCACCCTGGCGGCGCTCGTGGCCGTCTTTCCTCACCTCGCGCCGGGCGGCGCCCATTTGCCCTGGCTCTCGATCATCGCCACGCTCGGCCTGGTATTGATCGTCGGTCTAGCGGCCGGGCTATTCGCCGTGCGCGCGGCAATGCGCGCACCGATTGTGGCTACGCTGCGAGGCGAGTAGAGCCGTTCGATCAAACCACGGCGCGCGGAGTCAGACGCAAAAAGATCTGATCCCGGAGCGACATGTTAATCGTCGAACATGTCGTAGCCGCGAGCGGGCCATGCCGCGCGACGCTTTTTGCTCGCTTGACGTTTCCGCTGGCGGCGGCTGCGAGCAGTCAGCTTGTTTAGCATCGAATCCCCGAAGACATCCAGGCGGTTCGACTTGAGATGGGAATGCTGCACGACATCGGCTCCTTTACCTGAGCGACCAATGCGTCCTTGCCTTCGTTATCCCCCACTATTCAACTCTATAATCAAATCGCCCTGCAGTTCAATTTCAATGCACTGAATTTTTTGACATTTGCCGTCCGTTCTGGGAATCCATGACGATTACGCTCGACATCGGGGGGGAGGGACGGCATCCGGGGGCCGTGAACCTCAATCGCAGTCGCGTCAAGACCTTGGGGCCCGAGCGCGGCCAGCCGATTCCGAATTTGATCGTCGGTCGGGCGGACAGTATTCCTTTGGCTAATGGCAGCGTTTCGCAGGTCATCGTCGAACGGACGCCCCTTTCGACGAACGCCCTGGCCGAAATCGCGCGCGTCACGGCCCCCCAGGGAAAGATCATCCTTATACACGTGCCACTGCCCGACGCGGACCGGCACGAGCGCGCGTTACAAATGCTACCTGGCAAAGTCGAGCGTCGCGATATTTTCATCGGCCAGCGCGTGCAAGAAACGCGCATCGAATTCCACGGTCCGAGTTGACAGTGCTGGTAGAGCCTAGGCCGAGCAAGTAATTCCACATTTGCCAGGCATAACCGGGGCATTCGCCCCCGGGGCAGTTTACCCCGGCGTTTCTCCGGCAGCGGTCACCCCGACGCGAATTCCCCTTGACCTTCGCTCTCGATTCCTGGTACTAGGTCAGCCGCAACGATCGCTGATTGCCGCGCTGCCATGGTTAGGGAAATGCCAGCAGGTTCAATGACAGCACGGCAATACTTCGAGCGATGAAGTCTGGCGCAGCGTGAGTTCGGGATTCTATTAAGCGTCTACGTGGACCACACCTTGTGGCCACTGTTCGGGGCAGGCCTGGTTTATTGACGTGGTTCCGTGCTGAACAGGCTGACTGCTCTGGCAGTCGATCGTTCGTCGCGCCCGCGTCAGGACGGAATTAAACATGGCCCCGTTGGCTGCATCGTTATTGTTGCTTACCGCGCCCCGCGCTGATGAAGCGCACGAGGGTCTCGGCGTCCGGCATCAGCCTGCTGATACCGGACGCAATCCTGACCGTACCTCGCCGCCCCCCGATATTCTCTCACGCCTTTGTCAGCCGCGCCTGGCAATCTTTATCACGTTAGCGGTCGTGCTGGCGGCGCTCCCCTTAGCGGTCGTGCGCGCCGTTACGAATCAGGGTTGCGACTATCTCGACTTTATCAACAGTGCCCTGTTCATATCCGAATATGGTTTCCGGCATCCCTATACGGCGCTGAACCGTTATCTGCCGTCGGTCGACGTCGCCTTCTTGGCATTCACGCTGCTTCCCGTGTGGCTGGGCGCTGCGATCTACTACTTGCTGAATGTCGGCAGTTGGTTCGCGCTGCTGTCGACCGTCCGTCACGGTCTCCTGCCGGCCAGCGATCCCCGCGACGCCGCGCGTGGCACGATGGCGGCCGGGCTCTTGGCGCTCGCGATCGCGGCCGATGGGTTTTTGATCGGTGCGTTTCACGTCGCGATGGTCTGGCTGATGGTGGCCGGCCTCGTGCAAGCCAGCCGTGGCCGGCATTGGCGCGGTGGCCTGCTATTGGGGTGCGCCGTCTGGTTGAAATTGCTCCCCGTCATCGGCATCGGCTACTTGCTGCTAAAGCGCAAATGGCAGCCGGCCCTGATCGCCACGCTGTTGGTCATCGCGATCGATATCACGCTCTGCCTGCCCGCTTTCGGCGTAAAGCAATCGTGGCAAGAGCACGCGGCATTTTTCCATACTGGCGCCATGGGCACCGTAAACGATCAAATGCATGGCGAATCGTGGGTTGACGAGGATCGCATCACCAACCAATCGACCTTGGTCTTCATGCGGCGTCTGCTAACGACGCGCGGCGGATTTCCCGAGATGGCCGTGGCCGACCTCTCGCCGCAGGCACTCTCGATCGCCAGCGCCGCGATTCTCGGCATGCTGGCTGCCGCGATGATCGTCGTCCTCCGGCGGCCGGCCAGCGCGCTTTCGCCCGCCGATTGGGGCGCCGAGATCGCTTTGTTGCTGCTCTGTACGGTCTGGTTTTCGCCCGTTGTGTGGAGCTACCACCTGACCGCCGTCGTGCCGGCACTGGCCGTGATCATGTCGCAAGCGCGTTTTGAGATCTCTAAGCACGCGGTTGCACTCGTATGGATCGTCGGCCTGGCGCTGTTCACCGTCCCGCTGGCGCGCGCGGCGGGGCACATGCTTTGGTCGTCCTATCTGGTGGGCGCCGTCCTGCTGTGGACGATGGCCCGGAACCGAGCCACGGCCAACGAACCGCGCACAATTCGCAACGCCGTATTCGGCCTGCTGCGTCGCTGGACGAATCAACTACCCAGCGGCGGGTTTGCTACGTCAGGCAACTCGGGCGCATAGACACGCAACTGCCCCGGCCGGAACTCGCCCGCCTGCGATAGCCCGGCGGCGAACCAGGTGCAATTCACTAGCGGATGCCCTTGGGAATCGGTCCCCACGCGCGCCACCTTCATCGGCTGCCCGCCATCGCGCAGTATTACGAAGTCTCCCACCTTGAACTGTGGCATCCCGGTCCCTCGGCTCGGCCTGCTGGTCGCCTTGAATACTCGTGGCTTGGCATCACGTGCACGTCGGCGCACAAACAGGCCTGTTGATCGCGATTCGCCCAGCGCGTCCCGGGGCGTACGGGACCCGAACAAGCAAGTCTATCTTATCAGCGGGCCTGACGCATTGAAGGCCATACAGCCGCCCGGTTTGACTTCCCCGCCGGGCTTCCGGATGATTGAGACGCGGGGGGCGGAAGCCGCGGTCGAATCGAGGGACCGGTGGGCGGCCGGTTTTATGGCCATCTTTCGCCCAGGTGCGGGAACTTTGGTCGGGCGGGGGACGTCTCAATCGTGGGTCTGGAAATCGACGACGATCGTTTGATCCGCGATGCGCTGGCGGGCCGCCCCGACGCGTTTGGTCAGCTCGTCACTCGGTACCAGGACCGATTGTTTCACGCCATGAAGCACATTTCCGGCCGCCACGAAGACGCCTACGACGTGGTGCAGGATGCCTTTGTGCAGGCCTTCGTCAAGCTCGAAGACTTTCGTCGCACCAGCGCATTTTATACGTGGCTGTACCGTATCGCCTTTAACATCGCCGCCAGCCATCGCCGCCGTACGAAGAACAACCAATCGCTCGATGGCGAAGGTGCCCTGCGCGCCGGCAACCTGGCCGATGCCGCTGCGAGCCCGGGTGTGCGAATCGAACAGCAAGAAACGGCCGCAGGCGTGCAAGCCGCCCTGCAGTCGCTGGCCGAAGAATACCGCACTGTACTGGTGATGCGCGAAATGGATGGCTGCGATTACGACACGATCGCCGAGGTGCTCGACTTGCCGGTCGGCACGGTCCGCAGCCGGTTGCACCGCGCGCGGGCGCAAATGCGCGAACTGCTCAAGGAAACCCTGCAGATCGAGAAGCCCTAGCTGAGCGCGCCGAGGTCCACCGCGAACATAATTCCATGACGAACGTTCCGGATGATGAACTGATCAGTGCCTTTCTCGATGGCGAGCTGTCGGGCCAAGAGTTGCTGCGCGCCGAGCGATTGCTTGCCACGCAGCCTGAGAGCCGGCAATTGCTCGAGGAACTAACGGCCCTGCGTGCGAGCTTGCAAGGCCTGCCGCGGCAATCGCTGGAGCGAGGTTTCGCCGATCGCGTGCTGCGCCGCGCCGAGCGCGAGATGTTGCAGCCCTCGCAGACGGTGTCACCGACGTCGATCGCCCCGCGGAACGACGACCATCCGCCCCTTTTGTCATGGCGACGTTGGCAGCGACCGCTGATTTGGTCGACCCTGGCCGTGGCGGCCAGCCTGGTGGTCATGATGTTCTCGCCGGATAGGCAACAAGTGGCCATCGTACCTGCGCCGCCCGGCGGGGAGCTGAATGCCGGCGGCGCGCCAGCCGTTCGGGCGTTGGCAAAGCATGCAGCCAAGAAGGCGGTCCCTGGCCCCATGGCCGCGCCCGCTCATGCTCCCCAAGCCGCACCGGCGCCCCCTTCGCAAGTGGCACGCGACGTTCAAGCCGCAGGCGCGATGCTTTCCGATGCCGTGGCGACGCAAGCTGACCTTAGTTTGTTCGACACCGGGAACGATCACTTGCTCGTGGTCGAATGCGACGTCACTTCGGCGGCTGTCGCCGAAGCCGACCTGCGCGGCCTGCTGATGGCAAATCAAATCGCGTGGGAACCATCGGCCATGAAAACCAAGTCGACGGCACAAGATAAAGACGCCGTGGCTTTGCAGTCGACAGCCGCTGACAAACAGGAAGCGGCGGAGAAAAAAGATTTACCCTCGGATACCACATCCGACGCGGTCTACGTTCTGGCCAACACCGAGCAATTGCAAACGGCGATCAACTCGCTGTCGGCCAGCGAGACTTTTCGCAACGTCCGGTTCAATCGCGTCGCGGCGCCGCCCGAGGCGTTGGTCACCTACGACCAATCGTCGGATATATCCACGGCGCCAACAGCTTCCAAGCCTGGTGAGACTGGCGTCGCCGGAGCGAGTAGCAAGCCTTCGTCCGACAGCCATTCGAATGAGCAATCGCCACTTAACCGCGCCCGGCAGGTTCCGCTCGCCGCGGCGCAATCGACGTTCGGCGTCTCTGACATTGCGAGAACGAAAGGCTCCAGCGCAGCGGGGCAGGACGCAAAAGCGACTCCGCAAGCCAGGGCCCTGCGTCAGGTTCAGCTCAAGCAAATGCCAGTAGCGCCACCGACCACGCCCGAGCCCACGGCGCCCGCGGATGTACCGTCAGTTCAAGGGCAAAGCCAGTCTGGAAATACAACACGTGCCCTGATCATCCTGCACGTCGCCCCCGAGACGTCCTCTGCAGAGACTCCACCGGACAGTCCGAAATAAGGAAGTCCGAGACAAGGAAACGTGTTATGCCTGAAGTTCGCATCCGCTGCCGCGCCAACGGACCGCTGGTGGTCGAGGGGCCGGTGACGATCGTCGATCACGAAGGAAACGCGTTCACGATTTCTGGTGACAAGCCGAACATCGCCCTCTGCCGCTGTGGCCAATCCGCGAACAAGCCATTCTGCGACGGCGCGCACCGCGCCTGCGATTTTCAAGCCGCCAACCTGGCCACAAAACAATAGCGGCGCAAACGTACGAACTTCTCTGGAGCGAGCAAATAGCCCGCAGCGCCAGCAAGGGTTCCTAATTCTCCGTTGCCGGACGAAGAAAGCCACAAAAAACACGAAACGGTACGAAGAGGAAGAAACCAAAGCAGACAGGCTTAATCCGCAGATTGCGCAGATTTAAAAAAGCGAGGCGCCGATGCCTCGCTTCTTATCGCCCCTCGTACCCTCGGAGGACTCTGTGGCCTCGGTGGCCAAACTCTTCCGTAGTTCCTCATCTGCGAAATCTGTGCAATCTGCGGATTATATCTCCCCGCCTTCTTTTCGTGGCTTTTCGCGTTTTTCGTGGCGACTATCACCCAGCGACTATCGCCGCGCCGTCAACGCCTCGAAACGATAACGCAGGCGTTGCACCTCGTCGCGCATCTGGTCGTTTTCCCAGGCCAAGTCGTCGATCATGGAATTCTTCGCCGCGGCCGCCTCGGCACGAACGACCATCACCCGTTCGACCTCGATCACCATCCGCAGCCGCGCCAGTTCGATATCGCTGATCGCGTTGGCCGCTACCTTCACTTGCTGGGCGGTCTTCCACACGAACTCGGCGTTGCGCAGTGCCTCGCGCGCTCGCAGAACATTGTGCGCCCCGCGCGTTCCTTTCCCCTGTCGGGTCAGCCGCAAGTACTCTTCAGCCACGCGCACCTGCCCGTCCACGCGGTCGAACTGGCTGGCCGTGATCGAGCCGCGCACGCGGGCCTGCAGATCGGTCATCTTTTGCAAGTCGAGCTTCAATAGCTTCAGCGATATGTCGGCGTAAGCCACGTCCAACTCTTGCGGATCCGTGGGAACCTGCTGGGCAGGAGCCGGCGCGGTGCTATCGCCGATCGTCGCTGCGCCGGGTTCGCGTGCCGCCGCCACCGCCAGCAGGCTGACGTCCGTCAGGCCGCCGCCGTGCGGCCCCGATACTGTGCCACCCACCACACCGAGCGCCGCCAGAAATCCGGCCACAGCGCCGGCCAGTGATGCAGATACCACGCCTTTCATCGTCGACCCCTTCCATGCACCACAGAAAAGTACCACCGCCACGAAATGCCGGGCAGCGTCGCGCGAAAGCCGGCGCGGTGCAAAAGCCGGAGAACCGATCGCCATTCTCTGCATTCTCGCGCGCAGCAACGAAAAAGGGAAACAAACGCGAGAACGCTGCCAAAAGATGCGTAATGATCACGCGATCTTTAACGAGCCGCAACAACCTATCGGCGAACTAGCCGATAGGCGAGCTTCCCGCTGCGCCCGAGGCCAGTTCCCGCTCCACCCGTTCCAGATCGGCATCGACCATCATCGCGATCAGCGCGGGAAAATCGATCGTCGGCTCCCAACCCAGCACGCGCCGGGCTTTGCTGTAGTCGCCCCGCAGATGGTTGACCTCGGCCGGACGATACAGCGCCGGATCGATCACGACGTATTTCGCCGGGTCGAGCCCGACGTGCGCAAAGGCCAGGTCGACCAGCTTTCGCACCGAATGCTTTTCGCCGGTCGCGATCACGTAGTCGTCCGGCTCATCCTGCTGCAACATCAACCACATGGCGCGGACGAAATCGCCGGCGAAGCCCCAGTCACGCTCGGCGTCGAGGTTCCCCAAAGGCAGCCGTTCCTGCATGCCCAACTTGATCCGGGCTACGCCGTCGCTCACTTTGCGCGGCAGGAATTCCTTGCCCCGTAGCGGCGATTCGTGATTGAACATAATGCCTGAGCAGGCGCGAATGTCGTAGCTCTCGCGGTAATTGACCGTGATGAAATGCCCATAGGCCTTGGCCACGGCATAAGGGCTGCGCGGCCAGAACGGGGTCTGCTCGGTCTGCGGCTCTTCGCGCACGCGGCCGAACATTTCGCTGCTCGAGGCCTGAAAAAAACGGATCGTGGGGTCGACCAGACGGATCGCTTCGAGCATGCGCGTCACACCCAGCGCCGTAAACTCGCCGGTCAATAGCGGCTGCAGCCAACTGGTCGGCACGAAGCTTTGGGCGGCCAGGTTGTAAACCTCGTGCGGCTGCACGTCGCGCACTAGGTTCACCAGCGACAATTGATCCAGCAGGTCGGCCTGGTGCAGCTTGATGCGGTCGCGCAGGTGTTCGATCCGCTCCGAGCTTTCGGTGCTCGAACGGCGCACCATGCC
This sequence comes from Pirellulales bacterium, assembly GCA_036499395.1. NCBI lineage: Bacteria > Pseudomonadati > Planctomycetota > Planctomycetia > Pirellulales > Pirellulales bacterium. The sequence goes on along the minus strand of DASYDW010000112.1, from coordinate 5,560 downwards.
GTGGACCTCGTACCCTTTGTCCAACAGAAACGAGGCCAGGTACGACCCGTCTTGACCCGTGATGCCCGTAATGAGTGCGCGCTTTGCCATCGAGAATATCGTCGACTAATGGGACACGAAAAAAACACTCTAGGCAGGTAGCACACCTGCTTGTTGGGCCGCCTTGCACGACCAATTATAGGGTACGCCCGCTTAGGCTGGTGGGATGCCTGATTCTCAGGCCTGCGGCGCGTCTGCTTGCCAGGCCGGTGGTACGCCCGCTTAGGCTGGTGGTTCTGCGGTTGGTTCTGGCGCCTCGGTCTCGCCTTCGCCCGCCGTTTCGTCGCGAGGCACGAGCACCACGGCCGCCAGCGTGTCTCCCTCGTCCAGGCTCATGATTCGTACGCCCTGCGTGTTGCGGCCGATCGAGCTGATCTCGCCGGCCACGATGCGCTGAATCTTGCCACGCGCGGTCATCATCAAAACTTCATCGTCTTCGCGTACGCTCACGACGCCGACGACCGGCCCGTTGCGGTCTGTGGCCTTGATATCGCGCAGGCCCTTGCCGCCGCGCCGCTGGGTACGGTAACGATGCGACGAGTTGCCGCCGTCGGCCTCGTCACTTTCGGCCGGCTCGGCTGTTTCTACTTCCGGCTCGTCGGCGACATGGTCATCAACGACGGCACCTTCCTCTCCGACGGCCTCGTCACCGGCGCTGGCCGACGAAGGACTATTCGGACCGAACGGCGTGCGTTTGCCATATCCGTGCTCGCAAGCCGTGAGCAACGTTGCATCGGGATCGGCCACGACCATACCGACCAGCTCGTCGCCGGTCGTCAGATTAATGCCCTTCACACCGCTGGTATTGCGTCCCATCGGCCGGGCGTCCGACTCGTTGAAGCGAATGGCCATGCCGTTCTTGGTCGAGACGACAACCTCATCCCCTTTTTGCGTCACCGCAACATCGACCAGCTCGTCATCTTCGCGCAGCTTGATCGCGATGATGCCCCCCTTCAACGGGCGGCTGTATTGTTCGAGCGGCGTCTTTTTCACCAGACCGCGACGCGTGGCCATCATCAAGTAATGGTCAGGCTGCGAGAAATCGCGCACGGCGCGACAATCGGCGATCTTCTCCCCTTCGGCAAAGTTCAGCAGATTGACCACGGCCCGGCCGCGACTTTCGCGCGATAGTTGCGGCAGCCCATAAACCTTTTGCCAATAGACCTTGCCGCGGTTCGTAAAGAACAGCAGGTAATCGTGCGTACTGGCCGCGAAGAGGTGGCGAATCGGATCCTCTTCCTCGGTCTTCGCCCCCTTCATGCCCTTGCCGCCGCGGCGCTGCGCACGATAAGTGCTCGCCGGCGTCCGCTTGATGTAACCCTGGTGGCTGATCGTAACCACCATATTCTCTTCGGCGATCAGGTCCTCGAGATCGATATTGCCGACTTCTTCGCCGCTGACCTCGGTGCGACGCTCGTCCGAGTGCTTACGCTTGACCTCGATCAAGTCTTCGCGAATGATGTTGCGGATGTTCTGTTCGTCGGAAAGAATCCGCAAATATTCGGCGATCTCTTCCAGCAGGTGTTGATACTCGCCGCCGAGCTTTTCTTGCTCGAGGTTGACCAACTGCCCGAGCGTCATCTTCAGAATCGCATCCGCCTGCACCGCGGTCAGCGTATAGCTTTCGCGATCGCCACGCTCGCTGGTGAACGAGGCAAAGCCCACGTCTCCCAGCGCGCGTTGCATCAGCGCCGACGGACATTCGATCCCCATCAGCCGGGCCTTGGCCTCGGCCTGCGTACTGGAGGTGCGAATGACGCGAATCACTTCATCGATGTTGGCATGCGCCAGCAATAGCCCTTCGACCGTGTGCTTGCGCTGCCGTGCCTTGGCCAGCAGGAACTGCGTGCGGCGGCGGATCACGTGGGCCCGATGGCGAATGAACTCCGCGATCAGCTCCTTGACCGACAGCGTGCGCGGCTTGCCGTCTACCAGCGCCAGAAAGATCAGCGAGATCGTGTCCTGCAGCGGCGAGAACTGGTACAGCTGATTCAGCACCACCTCGGGATCGGCGTCACGCTTGATCTCCAGGATCAAGCGGACCGGCTCCTTCAAATCGCTTTCGTTGCGAATCGCCGAGATGCCGGGGATTTTGCCCTCGTTCACCAGTTCCGCGATCCGCTCTTCGATGCGGTCGCGCGTCTGCTGAAACGGAATCTCGGTAACGACGATGCGCGAGCGATTCTTGCCATGCTCTTCGATGCGGGCTCGCGCGCGGACGATGATCGTGCCACGCCCCGTATGGTAACCCTGCCGAATGCCGGCCCGACCGCAGATGATTCCACCGGTAGGGAAATCGGGGGCGGGGATGATCTCCATCAATTCGTCGACCGAAACATCCGGATCGTCGATGATCTTGATCGCCGCCGTGCATACCTCGCCCAGATTGTGGGGCGGGATCGAGGTAGCCATGCCGACGGCGATGCCGTTCGAACCATTGACCAGCAAGTTCGGAAACTTCGACGGCAGCACCGTCGGTTCCGTGCGCCGCTCATCGTAGGTCGGAACATAGTCGACGGTGTCGAGCTTCAAATCCTCGAGCATCAGCGCCGCGATCGGCGACATGCGCGCTTCGGTATATCGCATGGCCGCCGGCGGCAGCCCGGCGATCGAACCGAAGTTCCCCTGCTTGTCGATCAACACGTGGCGCATGTTCCATTCCTGGGCCATGCGCACGAGCGTCGGATAAATCACGCTTTCGCCGTGCGGATGATAGTTGCCGCTGGTATCGCCCGAGATCTTGGCGCACTTCACACGGCTGGAGCCCGGCGTCAGGCTCAGATCGTTCATCGCCACCAGAATGCGGCGTTGCGACGGCTTCAAACCGTCGCGCACGTCGGGCAGTGCGCGGCTGACGATCACGCTCATCGCGTACGTCAGATAGCTGTCCTTCAGCTCGTCCTCGATCGGCAAATCCAACAGCCGACCGGCGTTCACATCCCCCGCGGAAAGCCCCTCACCAGGGGCGACGGACTCTTCGTCCGCATCGTCGGGATTCTCGGGATTCTCAGCCAAATCAACGTCCTTTCGGCAACCATGCCCTCGAGAAATCGCCCGGCGAAAGCCCCACGTCCGTTGGGCTCAGGCGAGCAGAACCGGCCGCGGTTCCGCAGTGAAAAATTATAGCGTTTTTTAGGGTGTTTCACAATCGCCCACGGCTGAAAACAGTCGCCGTAACTACCGTCAGAGATAGGCGTTGGAACGCGTCTCCAACGACCACAAGTAACGACCGCCGCAGCGTCTCAAACAGCGCGACATCAACTAGCGAAAGGAATTGCAATTCGGCCACGAAAAACGCGAAAAGAGCACAAAAAGAATGGTGCCATGCTGGATCGTTTGCGGCCTCGCTACGGACGCTTCTCGGCAGTGGTCATCAGGTATTTTTTTACGAACAGCTTTGGCCCTCCGAAGTTAATCAGGAGTCCCGTCTCGACGCGAGCCGATCGCAAATAGCCTAACAACTGCGCTACGCGCTCGTCGGCAACCGCTTTCGCGGCTTTTAGTTCGACAAGCAGCACCTCTTCGACGACCAGGTCAGCGCAGTAACGACCGAGGATGGTTCCGTCCTCGTCGAAAACCGATAACGGCTGTTGCTGTGCGACCACAAGGCCCTGCAATTGCAAGCGATGGGCCAACGCGTTCTCGTAAACCTTTTCTAGGTGACCGCTGCCATGGAAACAGTGGATGGCAAACGCCGTCTCACGCACCACATCACAAAGTTCATTAATCGTTGCAAACTTCATGCTGCCCGCCTACGAAAGCCAATCCAGCTCAGGAAAACCTCCTAGGAACGCAGCATAGTTTGAGCCACTTAACTCGTCATTTCTTTTCGTGGCTTTTTGTGATTTTCGTGGCCGCTCTTAGCCCTAAGACGGCGCGCAGGCGAATTGGTTCAGCGCCTCGAGCGCGCGCAGCACGTCGTCGCGCGGCACGTCGATCCAGCCGGAAACTTTGTGGCGCAGGATCGCCAGCTTAAAACTTTCGAATGCCTCGGCCAAATCAGGCGGCAACGTCGGCAAGTTCTCGAACGGACGCGTCGGCGGCGCGCTCGCTTCGGCCGGATAGTCCGCCGCGTCAGCATCGAAGGGAGTTCCTTCGCCCACCGCCTCCGCCTCGTACGGCTCGTCACCGAAGTCGGGCCCTTCGTTGTAATTCGGCCCTGTCGCGCCGTCGCTGGCCGATGACTCATTCTGGCCTGGGTCGACAATCTGCGCCACCTCGTGCCGCACGTCCGAAAAATCTTCGTCCATCTCGGCCGTGATGACGTCCGATTCTTGCGGCCGCAGGTCGTCCGGGGCGCCCATCGCCAGCCAGCGTGACGAGCGCATTTGCGAGACGGACCAGCCGTTCTGCACTCCTCCCTCGAGCCACATTTCGGCATCGTTCCATTCCAGCGCCGCCTGAAAGTGGCTCCAGAACAGCCCATCGTAACTGGCGCGCACTTCGTCAAAGCGTTCGAACACGCGGCGCAGACGGCCGACGTGCTGGCCGCTGACATTGCCGACGCGGCGGCTCCATGCCTCGTCCGAGAATTGTGTGGCGCTCGCCTGCGATGCCACGAGCGCGGTCCGCCATTCGTGGATGATGCGTCCCTTGTCCCAATTCGTCGAGCTGACCAGCCGGTCCCACTGCTTCACGAAGGTGACCGAGGTTTCGTCTTCCAGGGTGCTCGCCAGTCCCAAGGGCTCGTCCATCCGGCAGGGCTTCCTTTCCAGAATTGCAGCTTGCGAAATGCTAAGAGATCGTCGACAGCGGCGTGTCGAGAAACTCGTTTATACCGCGCGCCGAGAGCCCGTCCACTCGCCGGCAAAACCCGAGAAACCGCTCAAGTCCCCATGTGAAAAAGAAGTGGCAAAAAGCCCGCCTAGGCAAGGGCTTGTCGCGTGCAAAGGGCTCGGCATCGACGGGGGAAAACTTGTCGATTACTCCGTCCAGGACCATCGAAACGGGAGCCATACCCACGAAGTTCGAAAACGTTGCACCACGGAGCCGCGGAGACACGGAGGAAGTAAGTGGCAGAGGGCAGCAGGCAGTGACGGAAAGGCAGAACAATGAATGACGAGTGCCGAATGATGAATGGGGTAAACGCACCATGTCACGACAACACGCCACGATCAACACACCAGCCCGAAGCGCCAGCGATGGTTCTCTGGCAATGTCGAATGTCTAATCTCAAATGTCTAAAGAAAACTAAATGACCAATGTCGAAGGACGAAGCACGCGTAGCGCGTCGCGAGTCTGTCCTCCATTCGTCATTAAGCCCTTCAGATTTCTTTCGACATTAGACATTCGTCATTCTGTTTCTTCGTCACTGCCCGCTGCCGACGGGCCACTAATTTTTCCTCTAGAAATTAGGCCAGCGTTTGTGGCATAGTCGTGCTTAGCCGATTTCGGCCTGAGGGCCGATTGTGTTTGTTAACGACGTTCGGCGGCAAATGGGTCTAGTTCTTGCCCTGTCGCCCGTCCCGAGGACCTGGACTGCGCGATGCATCGATCTCGCGCGGTTTAAAGATCGCAGGAC
>DASYDW010000111.1 GCA_036499395.1 Pirellulales bacterium | reverse complement strand
GTATTATCTCCATCACGGCGATCTCGCGCCCGGCACGTCGCATTTACGCACGGACATCGCGGCGGGGCAGGCGCTGATGCGCGGCCTGCGCGGCAAGGTGTCGGGTCTATGCCAACCGGCTTATGTACTCGACATTCCCGGCGGCCACGGCAAATCGCCGATCGGTCCAAACTACATCGAGCGCACGCCGGAAAACGGCGAGCGCATCGTGGTCGAGGATTTCAACGGAAACCGGCATCGTTATCCGCCGGCAGACAGGCAAGCGTAGCGATCGTTAGTGCTGGATCGCCATCAGGTCGAACACAGTGGCAGCCACGGCGAGACCGGCGAATCCAACGAACACAACTGCGACCACAGCGTAGCCGACGAAATTCACGTCGCGACGCAGCGTTGCCATTACGACTTCCTTGTTCATCATGGCCTGGTGCTCCTTCAATGAGCAGGATGCAGGACGCGAACGCTTAATTACCCGCAACGGCTCAATCGGTCTGTAATTTCTACGTTAAATAATACGCGAAATGCAGCGCCAGCGTGCATGGCTGCCATGTAGGCGTCCCGCTCACGATTGTGTGAGTAAGCTTTCAGCCCTGTGTCACTTTGTATCAGCGACCCCAAGACTGGGCAGGTCGAGGACAGTTAAACTTCGCTACGATTCGATTCGCCGCGTGCGACGGAAAGCGGCTGGGGGGCAGGGCGGTGCGACTGAATCTTGGATGCGGCCGCGAATACCGGCCAGGGTGGATCAATGTCGACAAGGATCCCACGGTCGAGCCCGACCTGCTTTTCGATCTCGATGGTCCGGTCTGGCCCTTCGAAGACAACAGCGCCGACTTCATTTTGCTTAAATTTGTCCTCGAACACGTCGGTCAATCGACGGAAGTGTTCAACGGCATCATGCGCGAACTGTATCGCATCGCCAAACCGGATGCCGTGCTCGAAATACACAGCCGTCATCCGCAGCACAGCGACTTTTTCGACGACCCGACGTGTATTCGCAGGATCACGCCGGAAGTTCTGGCATTTTACGATGTGGGCGCTGGCGAGGTCTGGCGCGCGACCAAGAAGCCGAAACGTTCCCTCACGCCCGTGCTCAACATCGACTTCGAAACCGTCGAGGCGCTCTACAACCTCGATGGTCAACTGGCCGAGCGCGGAATGGCTAGCGGCGTGTCGGCGGCCGAATTGGCACGGACGTCCAACAACATCATCCAGTCGACCAAAATAAAGCTGCAGGCGCGCAAGCCCCTCAAGTTCGGACGATCGCTGCAACGCTACGGCGCTTTTTGTCTGGAGCGGCATGTCGGCATGGGCGATGTGCTTATGGCGCTGGCCGCGGCCAATGCCCTGAAGCAGATCTCGGGCAAGCCGGTCTATCTCATGACATCCGAGGGAATGCGCTCATTGGCGGAAACCTGTCCCGTGCTCGACGGTGTCTTCACGGACCCGAACGAGGCCGCCGCTTTGGACGAGCAGTACCGTGACACTGGCGGCGTGCTGCGTGCTGATCTTGCCCCGGCGCTCTTCGGATTGTCGCGGCTGCATCAGGTCGATGCCTTCCTCGAGCACTTTGGCCAGATGGCTCCGGCAAGTGCCAAGGAAATCGTGTTGCGCGATCCGAATGAAGCGGTTCATGCGCGGTTTGCTGAATCCCTGCCTCGG
>DASYDW010000110.1 GCA_036499395.1 Pirellulales bacterium | reverse complement strand
AGGCGTGACGCCAATTGCCGCGGCAGTCGATGCCACCACGCTTGGTGCCACGTCCAGCGCCGCGGCGATCTTCGATGTTGAGACGAGAGTTGCCATGTTCATTCCTCCTTGAGCGGTGTTGGATCAGTCTGCCTGCAGCGCCGCGCGAATTCGTTCAACGTCGGCCTCGGCGTAGTGCTCGCGCTCATTGATGCGCAGCACAGGCTTGATGCCGGCCGCATAGGCCGCGGCGCGAACCTTTGCCGGCGGTTGCTGGAGCAACTGCGCGAGGTAACCAAGTGTTAGGCAATTGGCTGTAACCATGATGGCCTCACGATACTCGACGTGATTCGCATTAACGCCAAACATTGGCGTCATTCAACAACGACCAGAAATCTTTTCCCGCAGTACCGGCAGACCGTCCTACGCGTCGTGCTGCCATCACCCTGATCGATCGACTTCGTGGTGCGAATGTCCGTAGACTCGCAAGCGGGACAACGCGGCCGCTCAAGCCAGACGATCGGAAGCTCCGCCGCAGGCCGTGACATCTACTGCTGCCCTCGGATTTCCGCCGCGTGTTTTGCAGCGATTACCGAAAGCCGCGCGCAGCTCGGGCACAACCCAGGGCGACGCTCGTACCCAGCTGGAATCTTGCCACTGGACCAGGTGCGGCCGCGCCGAAGTTTGCCGCACTCGTCGCAGGTGACAACGAACTTCAGATCAGACTCCGCGCGCTCCGTTTCGATGATCTCGGCAGCGACTCGGGGAATGTAGGTTTCCCGCAGCTCGGTCTCCCGATGCCGCCAGTGTTCGTCGTCAAGAGGTTCATCGTGCTGAGTCGCGCCAACCCAGGAGTCGATCAGCAGCTGGCCGAGCGCAGCGGCCACGTCCTGGCCGTGCCGCGTCTGCAGGTCGCGTAGCCGATGCCCGAGGATGATTAGCAGGGCGTCGGTCGGCGGATAAAGCGTGTCGACGCAGAGTGCCAAAATCTCGACGACCGTGTCGGGCAAGTGCTCATTGCCACGACCAAGGGCCCAGACGATCAGTGTTCGCAGGTCGCACGAGCCGTCGGCATTCAACGGTAGGTCAACGCGATCCCGAACCTGCCGCTCAGTCGACCAGCCCATGGCTTGGGCAACTTGCCGTTGCGATAGCCGGGTGACTCCGTCGTTGGGTTGCTGTTTCTTCGCCATCGATCGACCAAGGAGGAGGAGGGGTGGGGGTAGTAGTCCGAAATCAACCGTTATCTGCGCGAAAAGCACGAAAAGCAGGGTGGGAAACCTTCGCGCTTTTACCCGGGAAGGACCCATAGTCCCCGCCGCCATTCCTTGGCGCTGGGCTCTCTGTCATCGTCGCTGCCTCGCCCTGTAGCTCGGCCAACTGCACCAGTGCGACTCGCACCGTTCCAGAAGGCGATCGACAATTGGGGTTCCGACTCGCTCAGTCAGATCGCGTGGATCGATGATGTTCATAGTCAACCAAACTGGCCGCATTGATGCGTATCGGCCATCCAGCACGATGAAGGCCGCCTCTCGTTCTTTCTCGGTTAGCGGCGCGTGAGCGAAGTCACCCAGGTAAAGCACATCGGCCTCGATAAGCCGACGAACGCTCTCGGGGTCGCCTTTCGCAAAGTCACGTGAACGCCAGACGACGGCGGGCAGCGACGGACCGTTCAGCCAATGGAGGAAGTAGCCGGCATGAATTGCGTTTGCTGCTAGGCCGTGCATCATGTGGTCTTTGCCGGTCCCGGCAGGCCCATGCAGGATCAGGTTGACTCCATCTCCGGCGCGACCCGCGCGCCCCTCTGCCGGTCGTATGCCAAGATGCTTGGCGAAATGGCCGCGATACCCGATGAGTCGATCGACTACCTCGCGCTGCTCGGGGCGGTCTATCTCAAGGTTCTCGAGCAAGCACCGCCTGTAGCGGTCCCTGTCACCAATGAACCTGTCGAACCGGGACCGACGATTGTTCAGTTCGGCCTCATCGAGCTCTGGCAACTGCCAGTCTGCCTTAGCGGCTAAGGCCACCGACGGCGCCTTCGACGTAGTCGACCGCTGGGTTTTTCTGGGCATTGGTGCGCACCGCAGTTTTTTTACTAGGGGGGATATTGTTCTTGTTCATGTTCTTGTTCTTGGAATCCGATACCGTGCCGAAACGTTTGCCTAACGTTTGTTGAAACGTTTCGTGAAGGTTTGGCGGAAGGTATCGCAGATTCTCGGAAAACTCGGTCAAAAGCGGTCCTGTCGGGACTTCGGCAAGATCGCTGAGCATGCCAATCAACACTTTGGGATTCTCTGGCGGGTTCCACCTCCACCAGCTCGGGATGTAGATCACACGGTTGACGTCATCCCAACGCCAATCGAACGATTCGCATACCTCTCGCAAACGTTTCGGTAACGTTTGGAGGTCCGCATTCACGTCCTCGGCGGCCATGCCCACCGAAACGCGGAATAGTCCGGCACGGTTGGCTTGCGGGCCTGTTAGCAGGTAAATCGCCAACATGCGCGTCTCCGCCTCTAGCGCTAGAAACTGGCAATTTCGCCAAAGGCACGGGTATGCTTTTCGGTATCGCGGTCCATGCGATCTCGTCTTGGCCATCAGCTTGCGCTCGCCTCCACGGCCGAAGCCTCTTCCTGCCCGCGTATCCAGGCCTCGATCGACGCGACGGAATATCGGACAGCGCGGCCGACCTTCACGCACGGCAACGGACCGCGCGGAACAGTCATGCTGTACAACGTCTTCCGGCAGACGGACAGCGACTCGGCTGCCTCGTCTGCGGTCAAAAGCAGTTTTGTGACGCCCGTCGTTGCGGTGCTCATTGGCGCACCGTCCTATCGGGCTTTTGCTTGGCCGTCGCTTCCTCAGAAACGCGCAACAGCCGTCTGAGCAATCGCGTCCTGCGCATGCTCTCGGCCAATTCGCGTCGAATTTGATCCGGGGGAGGAACGGCCTGAATCGAGTCGTTGGCTTCCATGCCCGGCGTTTTTAGCGAACGCACTGTTGCAATCGAGCGCAATCGTTGCAACAAATTTGCAGCGCGGTGCAACGCTATTGGCGAATTAGGTTTACGACTTCGCGAGTTGTTGAGATTTGCAATGCAATCCCATTCTCTGCGAACGTCGTCGAAAGCCGGCTTACCAGGCTTCGAATCGTTGACGCCTCTTTCAATTCATCCCCCCAGATCTCGGCGCCCAACTGGCTGAACGGCACACCTCTCTCGGCGTTCCATATCGCTTTGAGCAAATCGAACCTCTTCCCGGTAATCAAAAAAAACGCGCCGCCCCACCAGATGCCATCTGGATTTGAATCAGGCCCGTCGGCGCGCGGTGGTGATTGCTGCTGTTTGGGAGCGATGAATTCATACTGACCGTTGAATTCCAATTTGACAGGAGCGCGGAACGTAAGAATCCCCTGCATCCTTATGAACGATATTGCGTGAATTGCAGCCGGCACACCCGAATTCTTAATCTCGGAATAGCACCTGTCGCCCTCCGACGTACGCCTGACAGCAATTTGCATCGCTTGGCCATATTCAAGGCGATGCTCTAGCCATGCAGTCGGTAAGCTTCTTTCAAGGAACCGAACAAATGCGGCGGTTTGAAATTCGATTGGATCAGCGGCTCTCTCGCCATCGGAATCTTCGGGATGTGCGCCGGTCATCCTCCAAACTAGGCGAACCACCCCAGAACCAGGCAGCTCTACATCGGCTCGCCATTTCTCTTCAAACAGGCCTGCTAACCTGAGAAGCCCCTCTGCGTCCTCCTGGGTCGCGGTACTCTTTTCGCGATCAATCGGACACCAGTGTCCATCAACTTCGAAAAGCCGCCGAATTATCTCGGCGCTCAGGGGATCCCTGAGGTTTGGAAGTTCCCCATGCATTCTGATTCTCATCCAAGTTAGAAGCTGGGCCAGCCACCGCGGCTTCGTGGGATGAGTCACGGCGCCGGCGGGGCTGTGGGCGGTGATCAGGCCGCCAAACCCAGCAGGCTGTCATTTTACGCGACGCCTGGCAAGCGCGAAGAGATGATCGCGCGTCGAGTTGCTCAAGTGCGGCCAGCGTTCAACGATCGCAGCAAGGCGGTAGTCTTCAACTGCGCAGGATTGTGCGCCGCCATCGAGAAAACATGCATCATTTCCCTGGAAATAAGCAGAGGATTCTGGTCCTGTAACGCCCATTTTTTCATGAGGCTAGTTCATCCGAGGCCACGCGAGGTCCGAAGGGCCCTCTGGGCTTTATCAAGGAACGAAGCCACTCAGACAGCTTCGTTCGGGCGCCGCTCTAGATTCTTCTGAATCCCCTGTGCGATAGCGATGTATTGCGGCGCTTGTCGAGGGATTCGAGTTTCTGCCCCCCTTGCCATGATCTCGGGGCGTGCGTTGTGCCGCCGACGGCATCACATTTCCGCGGACCATCACTTCTTTTCGGCCGCGCCGATCGTCAGCCAGATGTCGGTGGTTCGTTGCGGGCGTCCGGCGAGCGGTGCGTCGGCGACTCGTGTCTCGGCGACGGCGTCTGTGATCGTGCCGATCATGCGAATCGGTCCTGCGAATGGCGTATCACCGGCGGTGATCGTCAACTTCACGGCCTTGGCCGAATCTCCCTCGGCAAGCGATGTCGCAGCCTCGGCGCTTGCGCCGGGTGGCAATCCCTCGACTCGCACATTGATTGCCTCTTTGAAGCCATTTAGGCGTGCTACGGTGACGGGTAGCTCAACTTTCTGGCCTACAGTCGCTTTGAACGTGTCGCCGGTGAGCGATAGCGCAAAATCGGGGCGGGCCACGGCGGCCGTCAGTCGATAGACGTAGCGCGGTCCGCCGTGTCGGTGCAGGTCGGACACAGTGAATTGGTATTCACCGTCGGCCGCGATGGCGACCGGAAGTTGGATGTCCCGGCTGGTGCCGGAATCGTCGGTGCGAGAAAGCACCTTCTCTTGCGCATCCCGCACGGTGAGGACCGGATCGAGTGGATAGCCGAGTGACCGGCTTTCAATACGAACGTCGATTGTCTCGCCCGCCTTGGCATGGAATCGAAACGAATCTTCATCCCGCGGTTCCTCGATCCGCCCTGTGATCGTTACGGGCAGTTCGATCGTTTGCGGGCCGGCCAGTTTGCTGGGCTCGTTCGCTAGAAGCGACGGATGTCGATCGATCGGCAGGATCAGCAAGTTGGCCAGTTGTGGATGAAATAGCACGGCCTGCTTCGACGATGGGAGGATTCGTGGGATCAGATGTTGCGCGTCGGCAGGCAGGCTCCAACCGTGGGCTTCCACCTGTTGAGCTTCGGGCGAAACGGCCAGCGGCAGTGAATAATCCAGAAAACCTTGCACTGTCAGCGTCAGCCGATAGACGATCGAAGCGTCGCCGGCCAGGACGATCGAGCTATTCGGCGTCGCGGGAAATCCAAACGTACGAACCAGGTAGACGCCGCTCTTGGGGGCTGTAAACACGATACGAGGGTCGATTTCCTGATCGTCGTGGTTGCGTGCCAGGACAAAGCCTTCGGACGAAACGATCTCGAGGAGGGCATCGATCTGCGAACCCAGCGTGCGATGCGCCTCGAGATCGGCGACCAGCGTTTGACCTTCGTCCAGTCGGACGGCAAACGTGTCGACATCTCCTTTGCTCTGGAGCCGACCATTCACGATGACATTAGGGCTGCTGAGCTCCTGGCGTTTCGCTGATGAGTTGTTGGGTTCTTGTTCGACAACCTCGGGCAAGGTGCCGACGATAAACGGAACGAGCGGAGTTGGCCCCTCGGAATCGTAAAACCGCATCCAGTAGAGGCCCGGAATCGCGTCCGAGCCGACCGTCACCGTGAACTTTCCCTTCGTCTCCTGGGCTTGCACGCTCGCGCCCGGGCGATCGATCCAAACCTGCAGCGGCCAGTGGTCGAACGTTCCGTGAGCTTCGACCTCGACGGTGGTGCCCAGTTGCCCGCCCGCGGGAAACAAGTATTTCCATTGCGGAGGGGCCGCGTTGCTCACGTGAACGAATAACAACGCCCACACCAGCAAGGCGCAATAATAAGGAGGCATGATCCGATAAAATCTAGAACGTACAGCTTTTGTCACGACCAATTTCACCACGTTTAACCCATCAGCTCTTTGATGGGCGTGGGGTCGGTGACCAGATGCGCGGGACGGCCGTTGGGCGCGTAATAGATCTTGCCGGGATCAATGCCGAGCTTCGTGTACACGGTCGCCACGAAATTCTCGGGCGAAAGAACACGTTCGACTGCGGAATGTCCTGTCCGATCCGTGGCGCCGATCACCTGACCGCCCGGCGTGCCGCAACCGGCGAAGAGAATCGACATGGCATTTGCCCAATGATCGCGGCCAGCCTTCTTCTGGTCAGGCAGGGTCGAGATCTTTGGCGTGCGGCCAAATTCGCCCAGCGCCACGATGAGGGTCGTCTCCAGCAGGCCTCGCTGTTCCAGGTCCTCGATCAGGGTGGCAATTGCGTTTTCGAACGACGGCAGTCGCCGCTCGATCGCGCCGAAGATATCCGAGTGGTGGTCCCAACCGCTGTCGTACAACGTGACAAAGGGAACGCCGGCCTCGACCAATCGGCGGGCCAACAACGCCCGCTGGCCGAACGGATTGCGACCATAACGGTCGCGCACGCCGTCCGACTCGACGCTGATGTCGAAGGCGCGCTGCGCTTCGGGGCTCGTGACCAGGCTGTAGCCTTGTTGGTAATACTCGTCGAGCGCTTTCACCGGATCTCCGGCGGCCTCCTCGGGAATGCGGGCGAGCCGATCGACGACGCTGCGCAACTCGCGCCGGCTCGCCATCCGATCGCCGGCCAGTCCTGCGGGCGGAGCCACGTCGCGGACGCGAAATTCCTTTTTGTTCGGGTCGTCCGCAACAACAAAGGGTGCGTACTTGGCACCGAGAAAATTCGGTCCGCCCGAACGCGACATGCTGGGCATCGAAAAGTAGGCAGGCAGTCCGCCGCGGTTGCCACGTTCGTACGCGGTGACGGCTCCCAGGCTGGGATGGAAGCTGACGAAGGCCCCGCATCCGACAGGGATTCGTGGCGGCATGCCCGTCATCATGTAATGGTTGCCGGCGCCATGGTTGCCCTGGTTGTGGCAGACCGAGCGAACGACCGCGAGCTTGTCGGCCATGCCGGCTAGCCGCGGAAGATGCTCGGAAAAGTGGACTCCCGGGACACGCGTCGCGATGGGGCCCAACTCACCGCGGATCTCAACAGGGGCCTCGGGCTTGGGATCGAATGTTTCGAAATGCGAAGGTCCGCCGTCCATCCAAATCAGAATGCAACTGGTCGGGCGGCGCGACGGAATGCCCGGCCGCGATTCGTTCGCCTGGCCAACGAGCCGCAGCAGATCGACAAAGCCGCCCCCCGCCAGGCAACCAACGCCCAAGCGCAGGCTATCGCGACGGCTCAAGCCTTCACAGTTTCGTGACTGGCTCATAAATGCGAACCTCGTGTTCGTGCGAATCAATTCTTGAAAACGAATTCAGGCGTATTCAGCAGGGCCCACAGCAGGTCTTCGATCGCCTGGCGGCGCGAGGGACCTTCGACCGGGACGAGCGGCGTGGTGGCCGTTAACTCTTCGCTGGTAGGAAGGCGCGCGTACGTAGCTAAATAAAGTTCCTCGACGATCTGCTCGGGCGAATGGTTGCTGGCCGCTAGCCTTGCCACGCGACCGTCGTCACTGGTGAGCTGTTGGTTCAGACTCGGCGCGTTCATCAAATGCAGCGCCTGAACGACCGTCGTTTCTCCGGTCCGCTCGCATGGCGGGTCTTGATTGGCATCGGGGCGACCGAAGGCATCCAGAAACAACGAGTCGATGCGATGGGTCCACAGTTCAACGGCGCGCGCGTCGGGGGGCATAGCGCTGAAGGACTCGCGTACCTCGGTCACATCGCCGACGGCGTCGAGCAGCACTTCGGCTTCGAGCCGTTGCCGGTAGTGTCGCGAAAAATTGCGCGTGTCGGCAACGTTGCGCTCGACGGGGGCCGACGAAAGGGCGTAAACGTACGATCGCGTGATAAGACGCAGCAGATCCTTGAGATCGTAGTTGCTGCGACGGAACTCTTCGGCCAGGGCGTCCAGCAATGCAGGGTTGCTAGGCGGGTTAGTGGCCCGCAGATCGTCGACGGGATCGACCAGCCCGCGCCCCATAAGTTCGGCCCAGACGCGATTAACCGCCACGCGTGAAAAATAAACCTTGCCGTCTCCGAGCATCCAGTCGACGAACGTTTCGCGAGGATCTTCCTGGGGGCTGGAAGCGCGAGCCTCGCCGAAGAGGGGACGCGGCGCCAGCGACTGGCCCGTGAGCGGATGCGCGACGCTGCCAGTCTCGGCCGTGAAGACGATCTCTTCTTCGCCGGAAATGGGAGGCGACAGCCCGGTTCCCTTATAACCCACCCGGCTGAAAAAGGCGGCGAGGCTGTAGAAGTCGTCTTGCCCCCACACCTCGAAGGGATGGTGGTGGCACTTGGCACATTCCAGACGAGTGCCTAGGAACAACTGACTGACCAGCGTGGTTATTTCGTCGGGCGAACGTCGGTCGCGAAAGACCGTGACGGCTCCGTTGCGCCAGGTGCTGCCTTGCGCGGTAACCAACTCGCGAACGAAACGATCGTACGGCCAGTTCTGTCGAAAGGCCTCGCGCAGCCAGCCGTCAAGGCTCAGCGTTGCCTTGATACCCACGCGATAGGGATTGGGGCGTAATAGATCGGCCCACTTGTTGGCCCAGTAGTCGGCGTATTCCGGCCGCGACAGCAGGGCGTCGATCAGGCGTTCGCGCTTGTTGGGATCGGCATCGGCCAGGTATCGACGGGTTTCGTCGACGCTCGGCAGCCGGCCGATGATGTCCAGGTGGGCCCGGCGAAGAAAGGTGCTTTCATCGGCCGGGTCGCTGGGAGTGATGTGCAGTTGCTGGAGCTTATCCCAGACGTGCGAGTCGACGAGGTTATAACGCGGAAGCTGCGCGTAAACCTCCGCATCGACTGGCGTTGGCAGCGGGATCGCCGTGTTCCAGGTCGCTATGTTGCCCATATAGCGAGCCATGATGCTAGCCTCGCCGGGAATCGTTCCGGCGGCGACGACTCCCTGGGCGTCGACGGCCACGATCGCTGTTTCGTTCGAGGCGAAATTCGTGAGTCGCGTGACGTCGCGTAGCGAACCGTCTGAATAATGCGCCGTGACGACGAGTTGCTCACGAGCGCCGGCGGCCAGCACATGTTCTGCGGGCGCGAGCGAGATCTTCGCCAGCTTCGGGTCGGAAAAGTCGGCGCGCTTGAGCCCGGTCGTGATCCACGAGCGAAGAATCGCGTATTCGGCCCCGTCGCGTTCGAGCCGCAGCCCGCCGCCGTGCGGTTCGGCACCCGACGCCTTGCGCAGCAATAAACTATTGTCGGCCGCGCCGGGAAACACGCGCCGTCCACGAGCATTTTTGACAATGGCGTCGAAGTCGGAATCAGCGTCGAATCCCAACAGCGACAGTGCAAAGCCGTTCTGACCGCGCGCCTTGCCGTGACACGCGCCGGAATTGCAACCCGCCTTGCTGAGAATCGGCATGACGTCGAGTTCGAACAAGGGGGGCCGGTCGACGAGCAACTCGTCGGCAAGGGCGCGCGTCGCCGGCATCAAAACTGCCAACAAGAATGCCGTGATGATCACGAATGTCCCACCAGCGCATGCCCGCGGTCGGGGTGTCACCCGGAATTGATCTTTTCGCGGCATGGCGTGTGGGGTGAGGCGGGAGTTGACGCGGCAACACACAGTTGGCCAGTGAGTCGTGGAATCCGGCCGGATGGCCTGGCACGTCCGCAGCGACCTAATCAGCTCATGCGCCCGCGTCAGGGGGGCGTAGCAATGCTCTAAGAGTAGCCGATCTGCAGGGGGCGTTCAACGTTTTGGGTTGAATCGGCAAGCGGTGTTTCTGGGGTAAGGGCCTTAGTTTTCGGCCTGCATATCCACATTGGCGCGCGAAGTTACACTATTTTGATACCTGCGTGTGATGTGATGAGGCCCTTGAACAATCAACGGCGTTTCAGCGCTGAACGCGTCAGGTCCTGATAATCCTCGGCCGACGGCAGGGGCGGCTCGGGTAATCGTTAGCTCCCAAGAACCAAACACTTCCTCAGGATTCACATCATGCGTATCACTGTCTGGCTGCTGGCGCTGAGCTTATTGCTGCCCGCGGCACAACTCGCCGCGCAGACGCCGGCGAAAGATGGCTTGCGGCTCAATCAGATTCAAGTCCTCGGTACGCACAACAGCTATCACGTGCGCCCGCCTGCGGCAATTCTCAAAGCAGCGATCGCGATGCGCAAAGAGGCGAAGGAATGGGACTATTCGCGGCAGCCGCTGGACGAACAACTGGATCGGGGCGTCCGCAGCTTCGAGTTGGATCTAAATCTGTCGGACAAGGGATGGCAGGTGATGCACGTGCCAGGATTTGATCCGGGAAGCACCGTGCCGACGTTCACCGATGCCCTGGTCGTCGTCAATCGATGGTCCAAGGCGCACCCACGCCACGTGCCGATCTCGCTGTTGCTCGAGCTAAAGGAAGAGGGGTTTCAGCTTAATAAGGCTTATCGCCGGCCCACGGCCAGCGACGTATTGAGGCTTGACGAAGAAATTCGCGCCGCGCTGCCTGCCGAGCGGATGCTGACGCCGGACGATGTTCGCGGCGATCACAAGACATTGTGGGACGCGGTTCATAACGGCGGATGGCCAACCCTGGCAGACGCGGCCGGCAAAGTGTTTGTCATCCTGCATGAAAATGGAGCGAACCGCGACGCATACCTGGACGGGCATTCAGCGCTCGAAGGCCGGGCGATGTTCGTCGAATCCAATCTCGGTCAACCGCACTCGGCTGTTTTGATCCGTAATAACCCCACGGACCCGCAGATCGACGACCTGGCTCGGGCCGGCTACTTGATTCGGACTCGCGTCGATTCGCAAGGAGACATCCGAGCGGATCGAAGGAAGCGGGCGCTGGCCAGCGGCGCGCACATTCTGACTACCGATTACCCTCGCGGCGAAATCGAGGGAGACCGGGCGTTCGCCCTGCCTGAGGATGCGCCGGCGCAGGCAAATCCCATCACACGTCCTGCATCACGGAAAGACATCGTGGTGCGCGAGCCGATTCCGTGAGCGACCGCTGGTGCCGTTAGAGTGAGTCGCGCAGTTGCGCTACCGGAAGAACCAACACATCGCAAGCGTGCAGGCCACGAGCAGGCCAGCCCACAGGCGATCGTGTAGCCACCAGGCACGGGCGATGCCACCCTCGCTCGCGCGCTCGTTCTTAAAACGCGACCAGGTGAAATGTTCGCGATCATGGTTGCGCTCGCGCTGGGTGGCGAAGCTCACCACCAGCAACACGGCATAGCACGCCAGCGTCGCCAGTCCGGCCCGATGAAAGGCTTGCAATTGGTGGTCGAAGCCGCGCTGGGCGACTTGATCGAAGACGATCGAAAGAATGGGGCCGACCAGGATACAGGCGAAGGCCGCGGTGCCGGTAACCATCGGCTGCAAAATCCCCGCGACGTAGGCCACGATCACGCCGGGTACCAGGTAGGCGTTGTAATCGGCCATGCGATTGAAGATGCCTCCTTTCGCCTGCCCGAAGTACAGGGACAGGTAAATGGCGGCGCCGACCATCAGGATCATCGCCATCCGCCCGACCCAGATCAGGCGTTTTTCGGAGGCGTCCGGACGGATGTATTTCTTATAGATGTCGAAGGTGAACAGCGTGGCGGTAGAGTTCATCATCGAATCGATCGTCGATAGGATTCCCGCCGCGAGCCCCGCCATCACCAGCCCGACCAGCCCGTAGCCCGGCGGCAACAGGGTGCGGGTCAGCCCGGCGAAGGCGGTATCGCTTTCGGTCGCGGGGTCGATGGCCAGGATATATCCGGCCGCCATCCCAGGCACGATGCAGAGAAATGGGATCAACAGCTTTAGAAAGCCCGCGGCGATCGTGCCCATGCGGGCGTCCCAATCGCTGCGCGCTCCGAGCGTGCGCTGGGCGATGAACTGATTCGTGCCCCAGTAATAGAGGTGCAGCACCATCAGGCCGCTGAGCACGCCGCTCCAGGGAAGCTCGGGATGGCTGGCCTCGAAGAAGACGTGAAACTTTTCCGGCTGCTTCTCGAGCAAGCCTGAGAGACCGCCGACGTTCGGGTGCCAGATGGCGAGCACGGCCAAGAGGCCACTACCGATAAACAGCAGCACGCTTTGTACGACGTCATTGAAAATGTCCGCCGTCAATCCGCCGTACATGGTGTAGATCGCGGCCACGGCGGCCAGCCCGCATACGGCGCCTTCGTACGAGATAGCGTACTGCGAATCGGCGGTGAGCGTGGCGAGCGTCAATGCTCCCAGTATCATGGTGCCGACCATTTGAATCAGTAGAAAGGCCATGTTGGTGATTGAATAAACCAGCCGACTGCGATCGTCGAATCGCTGGCCCAGATATTCCGACAGGGTGTACAAACCCATGCGCCGGTAGAAGGGCAGAAAGAAGTAGCACAAGGAAAGCAGGCCGAAGATCGCACCGAATT
>DASYDW010000109.1 GCA_036499395.1 Pirellulales bacterium | reverse complement strand
GATTTTCTCCCACTGCTCATCGCTGACTTCGACATCGTGTCGCTTGGCCATCGAAAGTCTCCTTTCGATCACCGTCTTAACCGAAGTCCCTACAGGGCGCAAGTTTACTTCAACACAGTTTTGAAACCGGCTCTAGTGAACCACAAATTGGTCTATCGCTTGTACGTCGAGGAAGGATTGCTGCTTCGTCGCCAGAATCCCAAGCGTCGCAAGAGCTGTGCTGTTCGCCTGGAACGCCCGCTGGCCCGCGGAACCAACGAGTGTTGGAGCATGGACTTCATGTCCGATCAATTGTACCAAGGCCAGCGCTTCCGGATTTTGACGTTAGTCGATAACTTTAGCCGTGAGAGCCTGCTGCTGCGGGCTGGCCAGCGGTTTCGTGGCGACAACGTTGTCAAGGCGGTGGAGGCAGTTACTGCCGAGCGCGGCTTGCCGCGGACGATCCGCGTGGACAACGGCCCCGAGTTCATTTCGAAGAGTTTGGATTGATGGGCTTACTTCAATGGCGTGAAGCTCGACTTCAGCCGACCGGGCAAGCCTACGGATAACGCGTTCATCGAGTCGTTCAACGGGAAGTTTCTGCAAGAGTGCTTGAATCAGCACTGGTTCTTGTCGCTCATAGACGCCCAGGAGGTGATCGATACCTGGCGAGATGATTACAACCGGCATCGGCATCACAGCGCTCTGGGGGATCGCACGCCGGTCGAGTTCGCGAATTTTTCACGGGGGGCTAGCCCCCCGTGAAAACCCTTTGTCTCTAGCATTCCAAGTGGATCAAACTTGGGGGCAAGGTCAGACGCGCCGGCGAATTGCGACAATTGTTCGTCCTCTTTCACGCGTTCGACCGACTGATGACGATCGTCGCTGCGAAGACGGGACGATTCAATCGGCCGCATCTGGGTCAGCCGCCGGACTTGATAATTGGCGCACATCGATCGCGCCGTCGGCGTTCAGGCCAAACTGATAGATGCGGTCCGCGTAGCGCTCGAAGAGAGCGACATCGTGATGGCTGATCATCAAGATTTGAAATCCCAAGGCGTTCGCAGCCTCGTGGACCATTTTGACTAGCTTGGGAACCAAGTCGGGACGCAGCCAACAATCCTGCTCGTCGAGAACGAGAAAGCGCCGGTGCTCCGCGGGATCGAGTGTGGCGAGCGCAAACATGCGCAAGCCCACGCTGAGAACGTTGGCCACCGACCCTCCCTGCCCTCGCAGCACGTCTTCTCGGTTTCCATTGTGGTCGATCCAGAATTCGACGGTCGCCACGCCGCGCTTGAAGTCAGCTTGGGCACGGAATTTGATCGGTTGATCTAATATTTCTTGCAGGGCAATTGTGAGCTTCTCTTGAACGACGTCCAAGAGTTCCTGGAATAGCTGCTCGCTGAGTTTTTCCAAAGCGACGGTCACCTGATCGGCCACGGACAGGTACGCATTGAGCTGCGCGAACTTGCTGGCCAGACGTTGCGAGTCGCGCACCCGATCATCCCGTTTGTCGATCAAGCGGTCGATGCGCCTGCGCGTCTCGGCAAGGCTGCGGACGGTTGGTGGGTCGCTGATAGGTGAGTCCGGATACGTCGGCGGTGGCATCAGGAAGCCTGCTATTTGTCGACCGGGGGAGTTTCCGTGGCTGCGAACCGCTCGTCGACCTCGGCCAACTCGGATTCGATTCGGTCGAGATCGGCCTGGTAGCTCTTCCGCTTTTGTTCGTTTTCGGCCTTCATCGTGGTCAGTTTCTCGCGCAACTCTGTCAGATCGTCCGTTCCGTACTCTCGTATGGCCTCTTGCTTCAGCGTCGCGAGCTGCTTTCTTGCATTATCGAGATGCGCCTCGGCTTGGATCTTGCGGGTGTTGAGCGATTGATACCGCGCTTGCAATTCTTCGATCGTTTGTTCTTTCGAGTTACTTGACGGTGTCGTTGTGTCTGTCATTCATTACCTCGCTGGCCAGGGACATGATCTCGGCAGCCACCGGCTGGTCAAATTGCCCAAGATTGTGTTGCAAAAACTCCTTTAAACCGGCGCCGGTCGCCGTGCGCCGCGACTGCAACTCGGACAAGCCCGCGATAAAGGCGGATGGCCCTGCGAGGTCCGCCGTTTCGAGCACGGCTTCGTGAAACACTTCCTCGAAGGAGCGATGGGGTATTTCAATGTATCGCAGCTCGTAATCGGACGAGGATATGTCGATCCGCAAGGCAGACGGAATATGCTCCCGGGCGGCGTCACTGCGCGAGCGTCGGCTGATGTTACCCGGTGTGATCCATCTTGTCGTGCCTGATTGAATTTCGCCCAAACGTCGATGAATGTGACCGTTGATGACCATGTCGATTCCCGGAATTTCGCGGGGCTTGATACGCCCCTCTTCGTAGCCGGGAATGAGAATGTCATGATGCGTGAGCCATATCACCAGCGGCTGCGAGGCGTCGCCCGGCGAAAAGCTATCAGGGATCTCTTGGCGATACGACGAGCCGCCTACGATCACGTTCCGGCCTCCGATGATTCCGCGCCACGGGGCGTCACTGCTGACCAAACGCAGTCGATTCGATTTGACCAACAAGCTGAGTGAATCGTGTTCCGTTAGTTCCGGGTTGTAGTGGACGTCGTGGTTTCCATATAAACCGATCACCTCGCCCGTAAGCAGCTCCATAAGCCCACCGAGAAGCCAGTTAGGATTGTCGCGTGGCTTGTCAAACAAGTCGCCAAGGATGGCGGGTAGAAGTCGATGCGTAGCGGCATAGTCGAGGCACCAGGCCAGTTTGTCCACGATGACATTCGGGTAATCATCCTTACGAAAACCGGGCTGCCGCCCCTCCAGGTGCGGATCGCCGATGAGCAGTAGACCTGTGAATTGGATATCAGGCATGGCCATGCCCCTCTAGCCCTGCCGCGGCGCTCGCGACCAGGCGTTCAGGATCGAGCGGGTTGCCGCAAATCGGGCACATTTTACCCTCGGCACTGGCGCGCAACTCCGTAGCGATAGTCGACAGGTCCGCCGCGGCAGCTTCGAAGTCTGCGCGGCAACTTTGCATATATACGGCCGTTTTCTCGATTCGCTCGATGTGCATGGCCAAGTTGACGGTTGCCGCGGGAACTGGTGGCAGCACCACGGTCTTCAACGCAGCCACCGATCGCTCATGGTGGTTGGACGACTGACTAATGATAGAAAGTGCTTCGATCAGCCGGCGCAACGGCTGCTCTTGCGCCAAATCAGGCGGTGCCGTAAGCGACTCGCACGAGGAAAGCTGGCTTTCCAGTGCTTCGATGCTCACTCTGCAAAGATCGAGGCGGCGGCAAATCCCTTCCAAGGTTGCAGTGTCGGGCATGGCCGGTGGCGCCGCCGCCTGCGAAAGCAAATCACTTTGTAGACGGCTGTGTTCGATCGTCTTTGAAATGTTTTGAATGTCCGCGATCAACTCCTGCAGGCCGGAAGCGTTGTGCATCGCGGGAAGAGCTCCCAGCGTCCTCAACGACGACACCCGTGTATCGGCTTCGAGTTCTTTCAGCATGGCGGCTTCGAGCCGGGCGACAAGGTTGGCCAGACCATCGGTGGGCGCAAGGTGCGGTACCGCTGGTAGCTCGGCCAGCACGCCCGCAATCGATTTGCTCTCGTCACAGTCACGCGTTGCCGTCGTTAGTTCCCGAGTTGTTCGCTCTAGGGGCGCGGTTGGAAACAAAGCCGGCGGTGCCGTTAGTGATGCAAGCGACATCGCCCGCGCGGCGAGCTCAGTCTCTGCCGCCAGTTGATTCGCTAGCTCAGCTTCGCACTTGCTTGCTGCGCTGATCGAAACGTCGTCTTGCAGCAGCTCTTCGCTGGTTCGTTCCAGTTGGACAAGCCGACGCTCCAAGCCAACGATCGGCTCCAATACTTCGAGTTCGGCGTTGAAGTGCCTGGACTGCTCTTCCAAGCGAGTTTTTTCGCGTTGCGCTTCGGACAACTTGTCCTTGTGCCGTTTTTGCATCGCCACCAGGCGAATCGCATCGGACGACGACGCAAAAAACCGTGCCGCATTGGCAGGTGAACTGGCCAACAAAAAGATCGGTGATTTCTGAGAGCCGAAATGAACGTCGAAATCCGCGTCCCCTCCACTGTCGACCTTGCGAAGCCGCAGCGCCGCGTGGAGTTCATCTGGTGAGCCGCTGTTGCGCAGCCGATCGAACGTGCAGCCGTCGATCACGTAGCTGGGAGATGTCCTACGCCGCCATTCGATCGTGTGGCCATCATCGGTCTGGATCTTGACCGAGCATTCTTTTTGGCCGTGTCGAAGAACGTAGGTGGAATTGTCGTTGTGGCAGAGAATCTGCAACGCTGCCACGACGGCGCTCTTGCCCACATTGTTCGGGCCCACCAGGACCGTCAGCCCAGCGGCCGGCTCGATGACGGTGTGCGCGTGCGACATGAAGTTGACTAGTTCGATTCGCGTGATCATCGAGGCACGAGTTCACCGGGAGGGAGTTGACGCGCGCTGGTTTCGGCCTATCGCGGTCGAATATTTTTCCCAATCTACCACTTCCCCTTGCGGCGATTCTATGGGCCATAAATCCCGGAGGGATCGCTCGGTCAACAAAGCGCCATGCATCCTTGACGTCTGCATTTTCTTTGCCCCACGTAGCCGACAAGTTTCGAAATCGCGTGTCGTTCAATATGGTATGGCGACAAGGTGCTCTGCGAGTCGCCGGAAGCTATGCAAAATACCCATCCTCGCCGTGGTCTTCGAGGGATGGCGCGACGAGGCAAGCCCCGCTTGTATTGGTCCGGCTAAAGGCGACTGCTTTTTTTGATGGAGAGCCGCCTGAAAGTGGTTGAAATGACGAGGTTCGGAGTTTCCACTTTCGGTGCGATCTGAGGCCAAATCCAAGAAGGAGCCTCGAACGGCTATGGTATTGTCGCCACGATGTGCTACAGTCAAATGGCTTGGCCTTGAGGGCGTCAATCGACTGGATTGACTAAACATCCGCCATTTCTTCGATCTTCTTGCTGGTTTGGCGGTCCAGCTCGTCCGTGCTGATCTGGCTCGGCTCTGGTCGACACGTTTCGCACATTTTGGCGATCGTTGAGAGAATCGCCATTCAGCCTTCGCGGTACCGCTAGGGTTCGTAAGGGCAAAACGCTGGATTTTCCGCCTTTCGTGCGCGCGGTCATGCGGCACACCAACCTCGGAGCATTCAAGTGGCTAAAAGTCGCGGACATTACCAACGGCGGAAAAACGCTCAACGATTCATAACTCCGCCAGTTGCGGCGGCACCAGTGCAGCAAACTCAGGCGCCGCAGCGAAAGGTCCGCGTCGAATACGATCGGTCGTTCATCCTGCTGGAAGATGCGAACAAGGATACCTTCGAGTTCAAGGCAGGACAGTGGGCGCGGCATCCTATGACAATCGCGGAATGCCGTAAGAACTGCCTGGTCAAAGAGCTGCCGCAGAAGGTCAACGGTATGACGCGCTACGAGATTCGCCAGCCATTGGCGACGGATGAATAAGCACTCGCACTGAGCGTCATCATGCGAGTGCATGGATGCTAGCCGTTCGGCACCAGAAAGCCCAAATGGTGGCTCGAGTGGATCAGCATCAGGTCGTTCCATTGCGACTTGCTGATTGAGCCGAAGAAGGGGTGCGGGTGCGGCTCGGATTTCAGTTCTTGAAATGCCGTCAGGTCGGAGCGAAAGCGATTCACGGCGTCTGACTCGTCGTGCGTGGGGCCCGGGAGCCACCAAGCGGGCACCTTGATGCCGGCCTTCATGCGACGCTGTTGAAGGATGCGCTTGAGAATGATCGGGCCGATCAGCTTGCGCACAATCCACGGACCGCGATGATCGAAGCCGCGCACCGCCGTCCGCAGTCCTTCGCCCACGTGGTCCAGGACCTGCGACAAGTCCCAATTGCCTGCACGTTGGTAGCCTGTGCGGTGCAGATGATCGATATCTGCCAATACCTCGGGCCACGAGTGGAAATCAAGGCGACGGCGTTTAAGCGTGGCTGTCGACAAGGTGTTCATCCTCTACTTAAAGCGGGCAAGGCCATTGATTACATGTCGGGGCCGGACAGGCTCTTGAGGAATTCGAGGATCGCGCGGCGTTCTTCGGGCGAAAGATGATCGCCGAAGGTGTGGCCCGTATTGCCGTGTCCGAAGGCCGTCGTGTCGTAGTTCGCGCCGTGATCGATCGCGGCTTGCGCGGCAAACGGCTTGCCCTTCGCCCGTTCGGCACTTTCGTCGAACTCGGAGCGCGATACCGGTTTGTACGCCATGCCCACGTGTTCCAGGTCATAGGCGACCGCGTCTTGGTGATTGCGGGCCCAGATTTCGGGCCGTTCGGCCGAGTTCAGCACGGCTTCGATCGTGGGGACCGAGCCGTTGTGGAAATAGGGGGCCGAGGCCCAAACACCCACCAGCGGCGGCGCGACATAACCTTCGCCGGCCGGAGCAGCGGCGTGCGGAATCGACTCTCGCGGAATGCCCTGGGCGGTCATGTAGGTTTCGAGCTTGTTGATATGATCGGCGATGGGCTGGAACTTTTGCAACGTGCTGTTGTAGGCAGGGTCGGTTTTCACGTTGCGTAGCACGTGTGAAAAGTCGTAATCAACTTTCCAGGAGCCCGGCTCGCCGAGGTCACCGGCATTATCCTTGCGCGCGTAACTGCCGTGGCAGGTCTTGCAGGCGCGAAAGCCCGTGGTTTCGAGCGGCGGCGTACGGCCGTGAAACAAATCCGCGCCGCGCTCGACGAGGTTCGGATCGAGCTTGCCAGGGAACGGCGGTGACTGCGTCTCGCGGGCGAAGGCCAACGCCTTGGCGACCGTCTGGACATGATCCAGGTGATGCTCGTTCATCTCGGCGTGCGGCGTGGTGAAGTTGATCGAGAAGCTGCCGGCATCGGTCGGTGCTGCGTCGGCGTACCAGTAGTCCTTTTTCTTGTATTTCATCAACCACCAGGGCATCGGATCGACCGGCGGCAGCGGCGTGGACGCGATGATTTTCTCGAGCTCGGTCGATTTGCTGGCCAGCGTCAATCCTTTGTTGGCGGGGTCTTCCAAGCGCGCGCCCAGAAGCCAGACGGCGTAAGGCCCAAAATTGTCGCCACGGGTGCGGACTTTCCGCGGGTCGGATTGATTGATGTGATTGTTGGCCATGCCGGCCACGACCTGACCGTTGACCATGCCGGCGTGGCACATGAAGCAGTTGATCGTCAGGTGCAGTGACTGATTGCGAGTGATTGCACTTTCGCCAAGGGCAAAGCCGGGATCGACGCCGGCGGTGCGCGTGGGGGGCGACGGCAACCGGCCCGAGGCGTAAAACCGGCCGTCGGGAGAATCAGGCTTAAACCCGGCACTCTTCTGTGCAGGTCCCGTCGTGCTAAATACCAAGCGCCCCGCGGCCGCTGGAAGCGCGGCGTGGAACAGATGGCCAGCAAAGATTTCTTCCATGCCCTCGCGCGCCATTGGCGAATAAGCCGCGTCGTCGAAACCATAGAACGTGATCGACGTGGCGGCAGGGCACGAGATTGCGTTCAAAGCGATGCCAATGGCCAGCAGCGCACCAGCAATCCTCGATAAGCGGACGCGGACAAGTCCTGATGATACATGGCGTACCATGAAAGCCCCCTGCCAGAATTGAAATACGAGTGCGATGCTGCGAAGTGCGGAAGTGATCGGCAACTCATCCGAAGGGACGTTTGAAGTTACTGCCGGGTTCCCGTGAGACTATTTTGCAAGATACGACGGGTAATGCAAAGCATTTCGCCACTACCGCGCCACTACCGATGGCCCGGCCCTTTCCCCCCTGGAATGTGTCAGGCCGGCGCAGTGATTCTACCCAGCGCATAGCCGAGCGGTTTCAGAACGTATCGTCGTCATGGCAGCCCTGGGTGTTATTCGTAACTTTTGAGGATAGTGCGGTGTTGAAGGACGTAGCATGACTTCCAAGGCTTCGCGTCATCGCAAGATCAGACCAGCCGCAGAATCCGTTGCGAAATAGGCCCCTTAAGATATGTCGTGCCAGCGAGTTACGCATAAGAACGCTCGGCCTTGGTCTTCTCTCATTTTTCGAGAGGATGGAAAGGAAGGGGCCCTCGTTGCTCGAAGAATACGCATTTTCTATGAGAAAGATCCCACATTCCGCCAGACCTGCCGGCCTGCTCGTGACCCCCTCCCGGAAATCTGATCCAGCGTATATGAGAGAATCCAGCCGGCCCGTAGGGCCGGAAAGGATTCGCCATGAAGAAGCGACACAGTGGGGAACAGATCGTAGCGATGCTGCGTCAAGCGGACGTTGCTTTGGGGAAAGGCGAGAAGGTTCCCGAGGTCTGCGAGCAGCTAGGGATCAGCGAACAGACGTATTATCGTTGGCGGACGAAGTACGGCGGAATGGATCCGCAGATGGCGCGTCAGCTGCAAGAATTGCAGACGGAGAACGCGCGGCTGAAGCGTCTGGTGGCCGAGAAAGCGTTGGACAATCAGATCCTGCGTGAGGCCGCCCGCCCAAACTGGTAAGCCCCGAGCGACGACGTCGGACCGTCGCCGAGGTCCGTAGTCGCTTGGGGCCGAAGCAGGTCTCGGAACGACGGCTCTGCCGCGTGCGCGGCGCTCTCAACGGCGCTTAGAAGCGACTGACCGGGGCTGCGGTTTTTTTGCGCGCCTGTCGCGCACGAAGGGACCAAAATGGCTTCAAATTACGATGTGTACATCGTCTCAAACGGCGAATCCATGCACCTATGGAGGTCGGATGCGCACGAGTCAAATCTATTTCGCGCGGCGTTCAATGCCCGGTTTTCGCACCTTGGCATTGAGTGCGTCTGTAAGCCTGAGAAGCCGTCTGCGCCGTCTGGATCGCCCGAGTACGTCCGCGAGACAGTTCTTCCCACGCTCTCCGAATTCAGACAAGAATCCGAGGCGCTGGCCGCCGATTTCAAGAGACTTGGGCAGCGTGGACTAAGCAAGGTCGCATTGCAGCAAGCTCGTGATACCGGCAAACACATAGCCAAATTTCAGAAGCTGATCGAGGGTGCCCAATGACTCCCGCTGTTGGATACCTCAGAAGATCGACAGAGAAGCAGGAAGGGTCGCTGGCCGATCAGCGGCGTGAAATTGAGCGGTATGCCGAGAGCAACGGCTATCGCATAGTTCGATGGTATGAAGACGATGGCATCTCCGGGGACGCCACAGAAAAGCGCACGGGCTTTTTGGCGATGCATCGCGCGGCCTGCAATGGTCCGGACTTTGAGGCGATCCTGGTATGGGACCAAGATCGCTTCGGGCGGTTCGATTCGATCGAAGCCGGACACTGGATTCACCCGCTCCGCAACGCGGGTGTACGCCTGGTGACTGTGGCCGAAGGCCCGGTGAACTGGAACGACTTCACCGGCCGAATGATGTACAGCATGAAGCAGGAGGGGAAGCATCAATTCCTGCGTGATCTGTCGCGCAACACGGCGCGCGGGCAAATTACAAATGCCAAACGCGGATTCCTGTGCGGACAGGCGGCGTCCTATGGCTACGACCGAATGCTTGTTGACGAATCTGGCGCCCCTCTCCAGCGCGTCAAGAACGGAGAATCGGTTGCCAAGCCGCGCAGTTGGCATGTGACACTTGTGCCAACTGATGAACCGGAGAGGTTAGATACGGCTCGCTGGCTGTTCGACACTTATGCCAACGAAGTCATCGGCATGCGGCGAATGGCGGAGACGCTGAACCAGCGCGGCGTCCCAGGCCCGACTGGCGGTCGCTGGTTCATGGGGACCATCCGGGAGATGCTTCGTAACGAAGCCTACGTCGGTCGGTTCGTATGGGCCAAGCGGCGCATGGGGAATTACCATCGTGTCGATGCCGACGAAATCAAAGCTCGGACCGACGGTCACGCGATGCGTTACAACGCTCCGGAATCGCGGATTGTGAAGGAGAATGCCCATCCCGCGATCATCGACGGGAAGATATTCCGGGCCGTGCAGGAGAAGCTCGACGGGAAGAAAGCTCAAAGGCGCGGCAAGAAGGCATCGCCTGATGCCTATCTTCTTTCGGGGCTCCTTTACTGCGGACACTGCGGGCGAAAAATGTACGGCAGTCTCAAGTCACGGCGCAAGGCGAGTCGCACCTATTATTACCCCAAGTACATTTGCAGTACCTACTGCTCGGCAGGGCGGACCACAGGCTGCGGTTACCATTCGGTAGACCAGGGTTTGATTCTCGATTTCCTTGTCGACAAGCTCAGGACCGAGATTCTGGCTGGCGGACACCGCGAAGCCCTCAGGCAGGAAGTGTTGTCGATCCTTCGTGAGTCAGCCGATTCAGGGCCGGGCCGAGTCGAAGACCTGCGAGATTCCTTGGCGAAAATCGAACGGGAGCTTGAGGTTGCCAAGAGGCGATTCCTGAAGGCTCCTGACGACGTCGCAGACATGCTCGCCGATGAACTCTCGAAGATGCGAAAGAGCCGCGATCTGGCGGCCGTAGAACTGACCAAGGCAGAGTCGACGTGCAGCACGGACAGCATCGAAGAAACCGCCGATGCCTACGTCGATCGACTTTGGAACCTCGCCCAGGAAATTGAGAAAGCGAGTCCCTCGCGCTTGCGCCAAATACTGTCGGAGTTGGTCGACCGGATCGATCTTTACTTCGACCACGTGCCGCGAGGCAAGCGAATTGAATGTCCGATCTCTAAAGGAATCTCTGGGTTACGTGAGATACGTCCAATTTCCTTTAGAGACAATCGGGGCGACTGCCCTTCGTTTGAACCGTTCATCGCCGCGTGTGTGGACGCTGCTTTCTCGCCTTCTTCCGATATCCTCGTGGCAGCTCGCATTCTGAAATACTCGGCATAGCTATGGCCCTGGTTGGCCCGGGCGCCGTATGCGGTAGCACCCGTTACGGCGGCTTCCCACGTACTCAATTCTGCCCCCTTCTCTCAAGGCCGTGAGATCGCGTTCTGCTGTTTTCCGCGAAATCTTAAAGCGATCTGCGACATTACGTGCCTTCAATCGCCTTTCTAAGGACAATTGCGCTAGAATCCATTCTTGACGCAAGCTCGAAACAGGATTCGATGCATCGACAGGTTCACGGACATCACGGACATCAAGATCACGGACACCACGGACATTGCTATCGCCATCGGTGGTTAAAATGCCATCGTGCTGTTGGCCGTCATGCTCAACCGTTATAGACTCGGCAAACCGATATCCTATTCCTCCGCTAAGTATCACCTCCGTGCGCCCACAGCGGAGGCTACCGTGGGTCAGAAGTGCTTTGGTAATGTCATTGCGTAAGTCTCGCATCGCTCCACTCACGGTTCCCTGACCGCCACTGAGGCCTAGTTCTTTTGCCAGTTCGCTACCGCTGTAGGCCACGAAGCGGCCGTTGCTTCTCTTCTTACTAAGCACTTCCAGAATTCCTCTTTTTGTTTGACAGCGAGGTCCGCTGCAAATATCCGCACCGCAAAGTTCAACTCGATCCTGAAAGAAGACAAGCTGACCAGCATCAAACCGTTTAGGTTCGATCGGTTTGTTATTTGAGTGAGCGCTAGTTACGGACGAAGAAGCCGAGTCATCGCGTACGGGAGCCGCTTGGCTGGCGTCGGTTTTGTGTCGAGCGCTAATTGGACAAGAAGTTTCCAGATTGATCAGCTGTTCAGCGACCCATCTCATCGCCAATATCATGTCGCGGACTTTGCGTCTGCCGCCATCCGGAAAACGGTGACTTAACTCAAAGGCAATGCTAGTTGAGCAAAGCTTGACGACAAGATTCTGAAACGTCGATGCGCAGAGGTAGGCTGGCGATGGCGGATGCAGACTAATCTTCGCAGTCTCCCCTACACTCCCGCCCAATGCTTTCGGAAGATATACCGTGCCGCTGCCGCCAAGAGGCTCATCGAGGTGGCTTTGCCAAGTAGCAATTTGCGATGTGATCCACCGAGCAAGGCCAGAGACGTCCGTTGGATCTTCGTCGGCGATATCGTTCATTAGATTCACCGGATTGTGTTCCGGTTCATTTCTCGATGGAGTCGAGCACACGTTGATCATACTTCCGCAGGTCAACCGCGTCAGAGTCGTCGAACCATCCTCGCAACATCATAAATAGCCGAACAGCTCGACATGGATCGCGAAGTTTCGACGGATCACCCAACCAGTTCATCAAGAAATGGATTCTTACCGTCTTCGATTCATCGCCTTGCGTTAAAGTCAGCGTGTCAGTGCTGCCGTCGGGCACAATCTGGCCGTAGTCATCATCTAGGTCAAAGAAACGCTCCTGAACCACAGCGGCACGGAATGCGTCCAACCATTCTTGCGAAATGCGGAATTGCCGCGTTTTGGGGACAGGAACGGAATTGATCATCAGTTCGGCGACTCCCGCCGGATTTACATTGAGATACCACGAATCGCCTCCGCTCAATCCGACCTCGGTACTACTCGCTGTAATCGCGATGCCATTGCTTTGTTCTGTCTTCGATTGATCGGCAGTGGGCCGACAGCCAGCGCTGCCGACCGCCACGGCGATAGTCATCAGGTATCGAAGTCGCATGTTCTGGTTGGAAAAGATCGTCCCCAATGAAAACTGATACCACCGCCGGGTGTGCTTGGGGACTGGGGGCAAGCTAGTTCTGTTCAGGCGCGGAGTTCCGCACGCGGATGTCTCCTATTGGCAATTCACCAAGATAGGTAGCTATTACTGAGGTCCAGCGTTCAGGATCGGCCAATAGTCCGGCCCCATGACCAAGTTCATCGAATAGAACAAGTTGCTTTGGTCCATCGAGATTATCGAATACTTGGCGGACCTGAACTGGCGTCACGCGAGCGTCATTTGCACCGTGCAACAATAACGTAGGACAGTTCACGCTCTTCGCGTAATCGGCCGGGTTGTGTGAGAACCCAGAGTATCCTTGTTGGACACCGCCCCAAAAGACGAGCAATTCAGCGGCAGGAAATGATGGCAATCCCATCGCGGAAAAGCGATTTTCCACAGTAGAAATCAACCGGTCGAATGGGCACTCGATGACGATGCCGCGTGGCCGGACACCATGAACTGCGATGGCCCTCAGAATGGCAGCACTTCCCATAGATTGGCCATACAAAACCGGTGCGGAATATCCCAGTTCTTCAGCGGCAAAGTCAACCGCGGCCCGAACGTCATTGGCCTCACGAAATCCTATCGTCGTCGTATGACCGTCCGAGCCGCCAGAGCCGCGAAAGTCAACCAATAGCGTGGCGTAACCCAGTTCGTGAAACACCTGCGATTCGGCCAAAAGATTCGTTTTACAACTGGCGAATCCGTGGAAAAGCAGGACTAGTCCCTTGGGGTTCTTCTGTGGGACAAACCACGCCTCACATTCGTTCCCATCGCCAGCATCAAATCGGCATGTGTCGAACACGAGGTCAAGATCGCTTGGTGTCCGGTAATTCTCCGGGCGGTTGATTCGCACGCCGAACACGACGGCACGAGCCTTGTCGGCTAGGTGCATCTCTTCGAGTTGAGAATCGTTGTCCGCCGTACGACCGCCGATCTTCACGAAGTGTGTCATCGACCAAGCATGCATGAACGCCAGGGCATTCAACAGCGCAAACCCCGCAATAGCTGTCAGAGCGAGTGCGCGCCAAGGATGGGCCCTGATTGTAGCCTTTGATCGTGAAAATGCCTTCAGGTTCATGCGAGTACGCAATGCGTTTGTTGATCGAACGAGAGCAAGATTTGCGACGAATCTCCCAACGAGAACCAGAACCGCCGGCGGCTGTGCTTAGGGGCTGGGAGCATTGCGGCGATAGTTTCACCCTCGGTCGAATGTTTCTCGGGCTGATATGATTCAAGCCATGCTACCGATAGAAACCCGCCTTGTACGCCCACAGCGTCACCACCCCATTCCCTACGGTGACCATCACAAAGAGAGGAGTCTTAAGCAACGGGCTGCCGTGAGAATCAATGCCAAATTGCAGGATGGCGAATCCGCAAATAGCCAGCATCAGCAGCAATGGTGATAACCAGCGGCGGCGGGCCTTGGGAGCTGGGGGCATGGACGCAACATTGGTTCCTGCAATCACGTCAACCGCGACCGATCATTGTGTCGGCATGGACCAGGCCGGGTGGCCGTTACTGTCAAAAGCCGTCATTTGAACAGCCCCCTGTTCCGTTATCCGAACAAGGAACTGGAGGGTTCCATCGGATCTAGCTATTGAGATTCCGGTATCTCCCTCAGCCGACACTCCTAAGCCGAGAAGCAACTTACCATCCGCGCGCAGCAACGAAATGGTCGGGACACCCTTGTCCAGCGCGACAGTTGCCCTAGCCCTACCATTCTCATCTAGGAGATCGAGACGTGGATCGCCTCCGAAAGCGTGGAGCCATGCGCGCATGTTTCCGTCGGAATCGAAAACACAGAATTGCTCAGCATTCACCGACTTCCGAATTCTCTTGCCCATTGATGTGCTCAGATTGTTAGTTGGAAATCCACCGACAAGCATTGTCCCACCCCGAACTGCAACCAGCGGCGGCGGGTCTTGGGAGCTGGGGGCATATACGATCGTCTGCCCTATTCAACCATCGTCGCGTTCTTCGATTTTCCGATCTAACTCCGCGCGTTCCGCGTAGAACGCCGACCAGTCGGGCATGTGTGTTCCCTGCCTTTGCGATAGCTCCTCGATCCAGGCAAGCCATTCATGCTCCGGCCATAGGAGGTGCTCAATATGGCGTGCCTCTGTTGGGATGAGCAACCCAATATCGTACGTGCGTACGCAGGCCCTTAGTCCCGCTTCGAGTGCCGGCCAAGTGCGTGATGTTAGCCTGCCCGACCTTACTCCCATCAGAAAGGCGTCGCATACGATTTCGATATACCCTTCCAGAGCGGCTTGTGCTCTCGGTGGACGTGCGTCGAGGCGTGATTCCGCTATGATTTCGCGCAAACGCTTGTCAATCGGTTCTCTGTCGAATGAAGAGCCATCAGCCATTGTGCTTTCCTCCTACCAACTCCCTCGCGCACTGTCCGCTGGACTCTGTGACTCACCGAATCGTTGGCCGACGTTCCAAATAAACAATCAAGACTACTGGAACTAAGAGCATTGCAGCACTCGCGAATAGCGTCATGCGGGTGCTCAACTGGCGGCGGGTCGTGGGAGCTTGGGGCATCCGGAAGTGGTGTCTTAAGAGAGTAGTGCTGAGGCCTAGTGTCGGCGTGCGGCGATAAGCGAAAGGACTTTCCAAGCAATCAGGGCGAGGATGGCTGCGACAGGCCAGCGAAGAGCCGGATTCGATTCGTAAGTGATTTCTCCAGACCAAGACACCACTCCGCTTGGATCAGTCGTTGCATCGCCTACCGTCGAGTGTTCAATGGTCCACGGATGAATTGACAAAGCCCAAGCCATGATCCCGACGACCGTCGCCACCAAGAACATCGCCCCCACCGAGAACTGATACCAGCGGCGGCGGGTCTTGGGAGCTGGGGGCATTGGACGACAATCACGGCGTCTCGCGCCGTCCCTCGTCTGCAGTCCCCTGGAGCAGCTTCGCAGAAAGTGTGCGTGCATCAGAGGCGTCGATGTACTCGCGCGGGTTGCCCCATTCGTCAACGTAATCGTACCGGTCGCCAAACTCCTGCTTTAAGTCGGCGTCTTTGGCGTTTGTAAAACCAACAATAACCGAGCGGCTCCCGTCCGTATTGTCCGATTGTCTCAGTATAATAAAGCGCTCGACGCCTCTCGCATTCGCAATGTTAGCCAGTGCCGTCATGAGCGTTGCAACAAAGCGATCGTCGCTCTGTCCGATCGTGATCCTGATAAGAGACACGTTCTCCAAACGCGCCGTCTCGGCGACGGTAGTCGCAACGTCGGGTTGGTCTCCGAATGCTGTCGAATTGATTTCGACCAAGAGCGGCTCAAAGACGCGGTAACCGACCAACGCGGCGGCCACTATCGCGACCACGGCGAACATCGTCCCCACTCCGAACTGGAACCAGCGGCGGTTGTATTTGGGGGCTGGGGGCATGGGAAGGCTATTGTAGCGTTGTCGATTGGCCGCACGGTCAGGTTGGTAGCCTTGCTAGCCGTGAGCCGACGAATCATCTTGCTGTCAATTGTGAAGTAGCCAGTACCAGATTATTGCCAGGCCCGTCAGCAGCGCGAACACTCCGGCCATTACGGGTCGCCCACCGCTCGCCCGAGGTGCCAGGGCCATGCCTTCCACAGTGCTACCTCCGCGACCGATGACTTGCAGAATCTGTTGGCGCGCAGCATCGGCTGATACGGCGGAGTGCATCAACGCTTGTGCTGCGATACCCTGTTGATCAAGCAATAACCCCAGCAAAATGTGTTCAGTGCCGACATAGCGGTGGCCCATATCACGAGCCTCTTCCATCGCGTATTCAACGACCCTCTTGGCACTGTAGACTTCCCGTCGCCGACCTTTCGGCGGCGGACTCGGCCTGCTCTTAGCCACCCTTTCGATTTCACCTCGCACGACCTGCATATCCACGTCGAGGTGTTTCAGGACACTGGTGGCGACGCAGTTCCCGTCCTCAATAATCGCAAGCAGAACGTGCTCTGTACCTATTTGGCCTCGGACTGCCAGTGCTTTCTCGTTAGCGCGCTGCATGGCGCGGCGAGCGGAGTCTGAGAAGCGCTCATACATCTCGACTCCTCCCACTGTTATTGGAACCAGCGGCGAGTGTGCTTGGGGGCTGGGGGCATGAGAGCTTTGTATTGTCCCAACTGTGAGTTGGTCAGCAATTGATGCCAGATCCGATTGCTCCTACAAAAAGCCATGCCGCCAGGCCGCAAATGGCAATAGCAGCAGTCCATGTTCGTGGACGAAGCGGGAAGCTAAGTATCGCGGCTGCCAGGAGCACCGTAATTACGAAGCCGGAAATTTGATTCTCCGGCGAAACGTCGAATACAAATAGCAACGGTCCCCAAAGAGCGCTATTCATTTGAATGTCCTCACTGATACCAGCGGCGGCGGGTCTTGGGGACTGGGGGCATGGACGCCATTCTACCTCGGGCCTTGCCCAAGAACACGGTGCGCCAGTGCTCGACGGGGATGGCTCCCCGACAGCTTCTGAAGAAGCAACGAGCCGCCAGGAGTGCGATGATCCGGCGGCCGTACGCGAGATGCTGGAATCGCTCTAATTGAGTGGCACGGTGGGAAAGGGGTCGGCAATAAGTACCTCGACGGCCTCAGGAAACATTTTCTGCGCTGCCGTCACCTTTTCGTCTAAAGACCCAAAGGCCAGGTCCACTTCGGCGACAGCCTCGTCACCGAGCCATCGTCGCCAGAACGGAACGCTCACCGACTGCTTTTCCAAACTAAGGCCA
This sequence comes from Pirellulales bacterium, assembly GCA_036499395.1. Lineage (NCBI taxonomy): Bacteria > Pseudomonadati > Planctomycetota > Planctomycetia > Pirellulales > Pirellulales bacterium. The sequence continues at coordinate 1,181 of DASYDW010000109.1, read as the reverse complement.
AGTTCACGGGCCTCGGATACATTGATTACAGTCCCAAAATCCGCGTGTATTCTCTCTCGCATTTGTCGGCGCTCGCGAATAGTGGCTAGTTCCGAGGCGAGCCACAACGCAACCAACGTCATCAGGGCGAACATCGTCCTCAACGAGAACTGGAACCAGCGGCGGGTATGCTTGGGCTGGGGCATTGGACGTCACTACTTGATTGGTCGGACGTCGCCTCTTCCAAGTTCCACGTGATGTACTTTCCCGAACACGGGGATTTCGGCAAAGACCTTCCCGTTCTCTTGATCAATGGATTTGACGACTGCCCTAAAGCCCTCGAAGGTTCCCGAGATGATTTGAACTCGTTGTCCGGAAAGAATCTCGTCTGGTGTGTCGTCGGCATCGCTCATGGAACGGCAAAGCTCCGAAGTCAGATCTAGCGAAACCGCTCGCTCCTGAATCCTACAGTCCTGCCGTGCTTGCGTTCGGGGGGATATGGATGATTCTAGCCCTATGGCGGTGTAACAGGCCCGACTGCAGAAACCTTAATGTCGCAGTGTGGCAGAGCTTGCTTTAGCGGCAACATTTGCTTTTGATTGACTCGGGTTGCATTGATCACAAGCGATTTTAGCTTCTTTAGTGCTGCGAGCGGTGCAAGGTCGTCGACGTCGGTATCGTTGATGTCGAGGAGTTCCAAGTTTGTCAATGTCTCAAGCGGAGTTAGATCACGCACATCCACACCTTCGAGTTCCAGGACTTTTAGGCGTTGCAGTTTAGAGAGCCGCGAAAGGTCTCGGATTCCGGTGTAATTGAGGCAGAGGGTTTTAAGATTCTCAAGTCCGGCCAGGGCGCCTAGATCGCTGACGTTTGGCGCACCACCGATATACAGATTTTCCAGGTTCGTAAGCGTCGCGAGCGCCGAAAGATCGCTGACTTCGGTGCAGCCAATGTCGAGATTTTTCAGGTTCGTAAGCCTCGCGAGCGGCGAAAGGTCGATTACTTTGGTAAAGCTAAGGTCTAAGGACTTTAGGCTCTTGATTCCAGCAAGCGGTGAGACATCACGCACGGGGGTCGAACGAAGACTGATCAATTCAAGATTTCTAAGTCCGGTGAGTGGCGAGAGATCAGTAATGTCGGCGTTGTCGAGATATATGTATCTCAGCCTTATCAAATTAGCGAATGGTGCGACGTTCGAACGC
>DASYDW010000108.1 GCA_036499395.1 Pirellulales bacterium | reverse complement strand
GTCTTTGCTGATGGTACGAATCCGAGCGTCCGGACGCCGGATCCGGAAGCGCCGGGCGAGCGCGGAAAATCTTATGGTAAGCAGGCCCGCGTCATTCTAAAGGAATGCGTCATGAGATCCATGCAACCCTTTGCTCGGTATCTGTTGGTCATTGAACTGATTACGACAAGCATTGGTATTCCGTATGTTCTGAATGTCGAGTTGGCGTCGAATACCTTTGGCTGTGAGCCCGGCGATGCGGTTCAACCTACAGACGAAGAGCTCTACGGAAAATTTGCGATCGGCCCCAAGACCGAAACGCCATTGGACCAAGCCGTTGATGATTTGAATAAAAAGCTGGCGAAGTATTCAAAGAACGTCGACCTTCCCGCTTCGCAAAGTGAAGAGATCTCGCCGTTAACAGCGGAAGAGGTTGTGAAAGTATTTCGCGCTTGGGATCGCAAAACGCATCCCGTTTCCGATCGGACTTTTCGTTCCTTCTCTCAAATCGTGAAAACGAAGACCTTGCCGCGACATTCCGTACTCGAACTGGGCGATCGATGGATCGAAGGCGAGGCATTGGACCAACATGTTTTGCAAATCAAGTTGACTGCCATGACCGAGAAGGATCGTGGCGATGAATTTCTGATTCGCGAGGAGACAATTGACCAGCGAAAGGCGTGGCCTAACCAGCCGGGTTTTCGCTGGATACTACGGCCGCAGGAGAGAACTTCGGCTCGTGGGTGGCTAGGTAGGGCGGATAACGACATTCAAGTGGCAATCGAACAGGGCGACCCAACGAACCTCGTAATAACCATCAATCGTTCGCATGATGTCCTCGGCGCGCGGGTTGTGGCTTTTGATGAAGACGAGCGACGTTTTACCTTGGGCGGTCGCGTCACTGGCGCGTATGAGAAGTTCATTACTGAGGAATTTCGACTCGATCACACGGGGCTTGCACCCGGAAAGGTGAAGCTATTGGGTGTCGAGGTTGTGACGCACGACGACCTAAATGGCATGGCGAAGACGGCTAGGAATCGGCCGCAAGCTCAAGGAACGGACGAGCTTCCTCTCCCTGAAGTTGGAAAACCGTTTGCATTTTCGTTGTATGTGTCTAACAAGCGGATTGACTCGCGCGAACTCCTCGGGAAAGTCGTGCTTCTGGATTTATGGGCCAGTACATGTGCGCCATGTCTAAAGAAAATGCCTGAACTCAAGGAGCAGTACGTGCGCTGGCACGAAAATGGCTTCGAGGTAGTGGGAGTAAGTTTCGATGACGACGCTGACTTGGCGCAGTCAGTCGTCGACCGGATGCAAATTCCCTGGCCATCAGCTGTCGTTCCCCGAGGTTCAACCGCCCGGAAATTGTGGGCAAGCGGAGGCCGCATCACCCGGTTGCCGACAATGTTGCTTGTCGACCGGAAGGGAATCTTGCGATTTGAATTATTTAGCGACTCCGGGAATCTAGAAGACAAGATTGCCGCATTGCTTCGCGAGCAATGAAATGAGCGTGCCTCGCCACAAACCGACGGCCCGTATCTACCGCGGCGCCGTGTGACGCAACTATGATGCGTGGCCCCGGTTGATCACTGGAACGCTGACGGGAGCGCTATTCGGATACCTTTTGGCGCCGTTCACGGTAACGCCTACAGCATCGCTGCGGTTGTTTCTTCCTATGCACAGCCGCTGTTTGGATCGATACTTGGCTTTGCTGTCGGCCTGATCCTTAACCGGATTGGCAACCGAAAACCGCCGGATCGACAATCGTAACCGCACGCCCCGTCACTGGCCCCGTCTGCCGTTCGGGACTAGATTAGCTGAAGGGGATGCCGGCCGGGCGAAATTCGCCAGCGCAGGCCAGTTTTCGAAAGGCCGCCGGTCGAGCGGCCGGCAGCGGCATCTCGGCGGCGTCACGTCTCGCGATTGTCTTTGTGGTCGGACCATGCAACTCGAGCAACTCGGCCCCTACAGAATCGGACGGCAACTCGGTCGTGGCGGCATGGGAACCGTCTACGAGGGGACGCTGCGCGAGACGGGCGAGACGGCCGCGATCAAGATTCTCTCGGCCACGCTCGCCCACGACGATGGATTCCGCGATCGATTCAAGTCCGAGATCGAGACGCTGCGCAAGCTGCGCCATCCCAATATCGTGCGGCTGTACGGCTTCGGCGAAGAGGAGCATCACCTCTTCTATTCGATGGAGTTGATCGTCGGCCGCAGCCTGGAAGACGACATGCAGGCTGGCCGTCGTTTCGCCTGGCGCGAAGTGACGGACTACGCGATTCAGACGTGCCGGGCATTGAAGCATGCTCACGACCGCGGTGTGATCCACCGCGATATCAAGCCGGCCAATTTGCTGATCTCGCAAGAGGGGCAGGTCAAGCTATCCGATTTCGGCATTGCCAAGCTGTTTGGCGCCACCGGTCTGACCGCCGTCGGCGGCGTGCTGGGCACCGCCGAATACATGGCTCCCGAGCAAACCGACGGACGCCCTATCACGCCGCGCTGCGACCTGTACAGCTTGGGGGGCGTGATGTACACGCTGCTGGCCGGCCGTCCACCGTTCAAGGCGGCCACCTTGGTCGAGATGCTGCAATTGCAGCGCTTCGCCGAGCCCGACCCTGTGCGTCGTTACGCGCCTGATGTGCCGGAAGAATTGCAGGTGATCATCAGTGACCTGCTGGTGAAGGATCCCGACCAGCGAATTGCCACGGCCATGGTGCTGTCGCGCCGGCTGGAAGCAATGCGGCACGGCTTGTCGATGCGTATCGATCTTTCGTTGAATGCGCCGACGCGCGATATTTCGCAGCCACCCATCGTCAGCGTCTCGAGTGCGACGATGACGGCTCCCGGCCAGCCGCTGCTGCCTACGGATAAAGACCCGCTTTCGGATGCCAATTCGGGCGAGTACGATCTTTCGCCGCCGGTGAATCCGCACGAGCAGACGGCCGCGGCACGGCACGAAAGGGCGCTGAGCGCCACGGTCGATCTGGTTTCGGCGACGTCGGTGAAGACGGGGCAGCAACCAGCCGGTGCCGCTAGCGCATCCGCCACGCCGCCCGCGCCACTTGGCAAGCCGACATCGCGCTTCGTCACGATTTCCGAAGAAGAGCATCGTCGTACCGACGCGCCGCGCGAACATACGAACCCCTGGGGGCTGCTGCAAACCGCGCTATTGATCGTGGCCGTCATTGCGCTGGCTGGTGGCACCTGGTGGTTGATGCAGCCGGCATCGGCCGACCGTTTATATACGCGGATCGAACGCACGATCGAGCCCGGCGACATGACCGCGCTGCGCGAGGCGGAGCCCGACCTGCGAACGTTCTTGGCGCATTACCCGGACGATCCGCGCGCGGCAGAGATCAAGCAACATCAGGAGGCAATCCGCCTTTATGTGGACGCGCGCCGGGCCGAAATGCGTGCTCGGTCGGCTAACGCCGTGGAAACGGCATCCTTGGTCGATCGTGCTTATCTCGACGCGATGTCACAGGCCAAATTGAATCCGGAAATGGCCGTCGAGCGGCTGACGGCAATCGTTGCTTTGTACGGCAACGATAAAAATCTGTCGCCGGCAGATCGCGACGCGCTGGCGCTCGCGCGGCAGCACCTGGCGCAGTTGCAATCACAGATCGAAGAACGCTCGCGCATGGATGTGCAAACCCTGTTGGGCCGACTGGATGCGGCCGACGCGCTGGAAAGCACGGATGCCGCTGCCGCCCGCGCGATCCGCGAAGGCATCATAAAGCTCTACGGCGACAAGCCGTGGGCGGCAAATGTTGTCGAGCGTGCTACGGCCGATCTGGCGGCCCGCACCGCGGCAGGCAATCATACAAATTTGGCCGCGCCCCAATGACCACGCTTCGTAGACCGTCATGAACGCTCCGCGTCCCTCCGAATCGGGCTTTCCCACGACCCGCATGCGGCGTTTGCGGTATCATCCCCGGCTGCGCGAAATGATTCGCGCCGTGCGGCTCGATCCGCGCCGCCTGATCCAGCCCCTCTTCGTCCGCCCTGGCAGCAAGATCCGCCAAGAAATCGGCACGATGCCGGGCGTGCATCAATTGTCGATCGACGAACTGGTTCGCGATGCCGAGCAATTGGCCGCGGCCGGCGTCGGCGGCGTGATCCTGTTCGGTATACCGAGCGAGAAAGACTCGCTGGGGCGCGACGCCTACAGCGAGACGGGCATCGTGCAACAAGCTGTGCGAGCATTGAAACGCGCCACGCCCGATTTGTTGGTCGTCACCGACGTTTGCTTTTGCGAATACACCGATCATGGACATTGTGGCGTCGTGAACCAGACAACGGGTCGGACGGACGTCGATAACGACGCGACGCTCGAACTGCTGGCTCGGCAGGTGGTCAGTCATGCGCAGGCGGGCGTCGACATGGTGGCCCCCAGCGGGATGATGGACGGTATGGTCGGCGCGATCCGGCAGGCGCTCGACGGCGCCGGCTTCGCCCATCTGCCGGTGATGAGTTACGCGGCCAAGTATTCGAGCGCCTTTTACGGTCCGTTCCGCGATGCGGCGGAAAGCGCGCCGGCCTTTGGCGATCGCCGCACGTATCAAATGGACGCCGCTGCCGATCCGGGTCAGGCCCTGCGCGAGGTCGAACTCGATCTGGCCGAGGGGGCCGACATCATCATGGTCAAGCCGGCGCTCGCCTATCTCGACATTCTGCGCAGTGTGCGCGACCGCTTTCCCGGCGTGCCCCTGGCCGCTTATAACGTGTCGGGCGAGTACAGCATGGTCAAGGCGGCCGCCGCCCGAGGCTGGCTCGACGAGCGCAGCGTCGTGCTCGAATCGCTGATCGCGATGCACCGTGCCGGCGCCGACATGATCCTCACCTATTGGGCGCGTGACGTTGCCGGCTGGCTGTCGTAGGGTGTTCTTTGAGCATCGGAACAACGACCGAGTGGGCATTCAAACCACCCCGTGTCGCATGTAGGGTGCTCTGTGAGCACCAAGGACCTGCTGCCAGCAGAGCGGTGCGTTGAGCTTTGGATTGTCGACATCCTTTCGTTTCTCGGCTTGCATAAAGATTCTTGCCATCCAAATACGTGGTGCCCACAGGGCACCCTACGAAATACACGGCCGCGCGGTCGCTTTAGGAGAATACTTCGTGGCGTATGAAAAGAGCCGGGCCGCTTTCGCCCATGCCAAGCAGTTGATTCCGGGGGGCGTGAACAGTCCTGCCCGCGCTTTTGGCGGCGTGGGGGGCGAGCCGTTGTTCATCGAGCGCGGCGAGGGGCCGTATCTGTTTGATATCGATGGCCGCCGATATATCGACTACATCGGCTCCTGGGGGCCGATGATCCTGGGGCATTGCCACCCGGCGGTCGAAGCGGCACTCGCGGCCGCTATTGGTCGAGGCACCAGTTTCGGCGCGCCGACCTTGGCCGAAAGCGAATTGGCCGAACTGATCATCGAGGCGGTTCCGTCGGTCGAAAAAGTGCGCCTGGTCAGTTCCGGCACCGAAGCCACGATGAGTGCCATTCGTCTGGCGCGCGGATACACCGGGCGCGACGTGATCGTCAAGTTCGCCGGCAATTATCACGGGCATGTCGACAGCTTGCTGGTGGCTGCCGGCAGTTCGGCCGCCACGCTCGGCGTACCGAATTCGCCCGGTGTGACGGCCGGCACCACGCGCGACACACTGGTCTTGCAATACAACGATTGCGCCGACGTGGAGCGCGCCTTTGCCGAACATGGCACGCGCATCGCTGGAGTGATTCTGGAACCGGTCGTCGGGAACATGGGCTGCGTGATCCCTACACCCGAGTTTTTGAGCACGCTGCGTCATGTCACGGCGACGGCCGGCGCTCTGTTGATCTTTGACGAAGTCATGACCGGCTTCCGCGTGGCCCACGGCGGCGCACAATCGATCTTCGGCATCACGCCCGACCTGACGACGCTGGGCAAGATCGTCGGCGGTGGCCTGCCGGTGGGAGCTTACGGCGGGCGGGCCGAGATCATGGATCACATCCTGCCCGCCGGCAAGGTGTTTCAAGCTGGCACCCTCAGCGGCAACCCGCTGGCCACGGCGGCGGGCATCGCTACGCTGAAGATTTTGCGAGACAATTCCCCCTATGCCCGGTTGGAAGCGCTAGGCCAACGGCTGGAGGCCGGATTGCTTGCCGCCGCGCGACAGGCGGGAATTCCGTGTACTGTGGCGCGGGTGGGAAGTATGATGACGCTGTTCTTCAATCCACAGCCGGTCGCCAACTGGGAGCAAGCTAGCCACTCGGACACCAAGCGATTTGCACGTTGGTTCTGGGAGTTGGTCGACAGCGGCATTTATATGCCTTGCAGCCAGTACGAGGCGTTGTTTATCTCGGCGGCTCATAGCGACGCAGATATCGACGCTACTATCACGGCCGCGCAAGAAGCCTTGTCGAAGCTGGCCAATTCCTAGTAGCGCCCCGCCCGGCGCTCGCGACAGTGCAAACTAAAAGTTCGTGTCGCGCGGACGCGCTAATCTTTCCCGGCATTTGTCGCATTGCTACCCGTTCGTCGCGCTTTTTTGGCGCGCGGTGTTTTAAATTCGAGATGGCTACCGATGATTCGTTCCTTTGTCTTTGCGCTGTTGATGCTGGTTGTCGGGGCGCGCGGCGCGGTTGCCTATACGCTCACGGGCACAAAATGGCCGCAGGCGTTTCTCGGCGCGCCGGTGACGATTACCTACAGCTATGCAAACCTGTTCGACGGTGGAATTCTCGATCCGAATAACCAGCCGGTCCCCGAGGCGATCTTGCGCGGCAGCATTGAGGAAGCCCTGTCGTTGTGGGCGTCGGTTGCGCCGCTGAACTTCGTCGAGGCCCCTGACTCGGGCCCACTGGTCTCAGATGCCGAATACCCAGCCTCGGCCAGTAACGCCGAGATCCGCTTCGGCCATCACTTCATTGACGGCTTCGGCAACGTCAAGGCGCACGCGTACTATCCGTCATCGACGTTTTCCGGATTGGCCGGCGACGTCCATTTCGACGATGGCGATCGCTGGGCCTTGGTCGGCACCCTGACCTATCCTGACCTGCTGGGCTGCGCCGAGCACGAGATCGGCCATGCCTTGGGGCTCGACCATTCGCTCGATCCGACGGCCGTGATGTATCCAACCTTTCACCGCATGGACGGACCCGGGACTGGTTTCCTCACGCCCGACGATATCGCCGGCATCGAGGCGATCTATGGCGTGGGCGTGGGCTCGGTCCATCCGCTGGTGCCCGAGCCGGCCACGATCTCGCTGGCGCTGGCGGCGATTTCGCTGGGCATGCTGTTCAGGAGACGCCGACGCTAACGGCGGTGTCGCGCGAGACGTTTAGGATCGAACCCGGATAACGCACCGTCGCCTACATCTTTTGAGCCGGACAAAAGCCAGCGGATTCCGCGGTTAAAGTGTGCCGGCCACCATGTTCCTTGCGTTTGCGGCCTCGGCAGGCGTAGAATCGACATTGCCGCACCGCGCTCTTTGCGCGGGCTGCTTGTGGGTGTGTGGGAGGATGGGCCATGTCGGGTGGATATTGGATGATCGCGGCTGTAGGCGTCGTGGCCCTGGTCGTCATCGGGTTTGCGTGGCAGAAAGTTCGCGCACGCGTCGAGCGCGCCAACTATCAGCGCTATCGCAGCGAATTCCATCTGCATCGCGAACGGCTGGAGGCCAAGTTCGTCGAGTTGGCCGGCAACAGTGGCAAGCCGCGCGGCCTGCGCTGGACCGACTGCTCGTTCGAGGACGAGGTCACCTACGCTCGGCATCGTCAGAATGGCGAGCTGTGCGCCTTTGTCGCGGTCACGATTGCTTTCGAGGCAATCGAAGGGGGCGGCATGGAAGAGGTCGAAGCCGTCAGCAACTTGCGCGCTGCCACTGCCGTATTCCGCCGTGATCATGGCAAATGGCAAACCGACGGCCGCGCGATCTTCAACCTCAATCCCACTGAGGCGATCGCCTACTACCAGGACAACCTGGTTCTGGTCGGCCAAGAGCACGCGCGAACGTAAAGACTGCGTGCGAGCTGTGTCCCGCGCTTACTGGCCGCGGATGACCTTGCGCAGAATATAGTGCGGGCGCCCTTTCACTTCCTCGTAGATGCGTCCCACGTATTCCCCGACCACGCCCAGCAGCATTAGCTGCATGCCCGCCAGGAATACGATCACCACGATCAACGAGGCAAAGCCCGGCGGTGTGTTGCTTTCGAAGACCAGTCGGGCCAGGATCGCATAGACCGCGTACACAAGCGAAGCCACGATGGCCAGCAATCCCAGCACTAGCGCGCCGCGCAACGGGACGATCGAAAAGGCGAAGATGCCATCCGAGGCGAGCTTCAAGAGTTTCAGCGGCGTGTACTTCGAACGGCCGGCGTGTCGACCCGCGCGATCGACGACCATCCCCGTCTGCCGGAAACCGACCCACGCTCGCAGCCCGCGCAAGTAGCGTTGCCGCTCGGGCGCTTGCCGCATGGCATCGACGACGCGCCGCGACAACAGGGCAAAGTCTCCGCTGTCGAGCGGCAGCGGCGTATTCGAAAGCATCGTCACCAGGCGATAGAACAACCAGTAGCACAGCCGCAGGTACCAGCCTTCTTGCCGCTGTCCGCGCTGTGCGTACACAACGTCGTACCCTTCGGCGTGCTTGGCCAAAAGCTGCGGGATCACCTCGGGCGGGTCTTGCAGGTCGCCGTCCATGATCACGATGACGTCGCCTGTGACCTGGTCCATCGCCGCGGTGATGGCCGTTTGATGGCCGAAATTGCGTGACAGCAGTACCCCTACGATGCGAGGATCCTTCGTGGCCGCGGCCTCGAGCAGTTCGGCCGTGCCGTCGCTGCTACCGTCGTCGACCATCACGATCTCGTGCGGGCCGCCGGGAATCTTGTCCAGCACCGCGCCGACGCGCTCGACCAGCAGCGGGAAAACCTCGCGCTCGTTGAACACCGGAATGGCCAAGGACAAACGTGGGGACGAATTCATGCCGTACTCGCTAAAAGTTCTCATTGTCGTCCGCGTCCTGCGGATGGCACTGTCTGTTTTGCGGCCCGGACCAATTTCGCTGGCGGGCCGGAGCTATTGCCTCGTGCCGCGTTGCGAACGATCAACGCCCACGACAAACCGGTCAGCGGCGGGCACGTTCGCGGCATGGCCGGGGAGGTACTGCCCTCGTATTGCGGCCGATCGCAAGTGATTCCCTGCCTGAGAGCCGCTGCGGCCCGCACAATCATCAATAGCTTACGGCAGCCGGTCCGGCCGGTGGCGGTCTTACCAGCTCTGCCCGAAAACACCATGACAGGGGATGCTACTGGGCAAGGGCGGCGAACTCAAGCCGGGACAGTTGGTAGGGCCGTTACAACTTGACCACGGCTCGCCGCGACCGCCAATCGCCTGGCGCCGTATTGACGTGCCAGGCCACGGCAGGTGACGCTAAAGACTCAATTCGATCGAGCGTTCGCGTAGGGTGGGACGCGAGCATCGCGGCGGACCGCTATATTCTGCTGCGAAGGCGTCGCCCAGAAAGCCCTCAATCGCGGGCTGATTTTTCCCCCGGCATCCGAGCTGCGGCACATGGCCAGCAAAAAACCTCGACCTGCGACCGGCATCGCCGCCCGGCTGCGCGGGCCATTGCCGGTCGTTATTCTGCTGGCATGCCATGTGGTGCTGGGCGCGACTGCCGTCGCTCGCAAGTCGATGACCTTCGACGAAAGCGCCCACCTCGGCGGCGGCTTCAGCTATTGGGCCGCGAACGATTACCGATTGCACGCCGAAAATGGGAACTGGTCGCAGCGCCTGGTGGCGCTCCCCATCTATCTGCACGGATACAAGCTGGCCGTCGACGACCGTTCGTGGTCGATCTCGGACGTGTGGGGTATTACGGATCGCTTGATGACCGCGATGGGGGGCGAAACGGATAACATGTTGTGGCGCGCCCGGATGATGATGGTGCTGCCCGACCTCGCCTTGGGGCTGCTGGTCTATTTCTGGTCGCGACACATCTTTGGTCCTGTCGGCGGACTGATCAGCCTAACGCTGTACGCCTTTTCTCCTACGATCCTGGCAAACGGCTTTCTCGCCACCTCGGACCTTGTGGCGGCGCTATTCTTCACGGCCGCGACGGCCGGGATATGGGCCGTGTTGCATCGCATCTCGTGGCTGACTTTGGGAGCGGCGATCGTCGGTGTCTCGGGCCTGCTACTTTCGAAATATTCCGGAGTCCTGATTGCGCCGATGGCCGTTGTCATGCTGGCCGTACGACTGTCGAGCAGCCGGCCGTTGCCGGTGTCGCTCGTCGGCCAGCACGAGCTACGCGGGCGGGTACGTCTATTGATGGCTTTCGTAGCAGGCGCCGTGATCGTTGCGCTCGGAGCGGTGCTGATTATTTGGGCGTCGTACGGTTTTCGCTACGCGATGTTTGGCGCGGACTCCCTGCCGGAAAGTAAGACGCAGATTCCCTGGGAAAATCTCGAAGGGGGCGCCTCGCCACAGATTTTGGCGCTCGTGCATTTTGCGCGCGAGCATCATCTGCTTCCCGAAAGTTACCTGTACGGTTTCACGTATACGTTGTTTTACGCGAATCAGCGCGCCGGATTTCTCAACGGCGCGTTCTCGTACAAGGGATGGACCAGTTTCTTCCCACTCTGCCTGTTGTGGAAGACGCCACTAACTTTGTTCTGCATCACTGGGCTGGCCGGTTGGACCTTGTGGGCGCGGCGCAAACTGCCGACCGGGCAGGATTCGAGCGGCGATCGCTGGCCTGCGGGCAGGCTGTATCAACTCGTGCCGCTGATTGTACTTTTCGCCGTGTATTGGGGCGTGGCGATTCGCAGCAATCTCAATATCGGACATCGGCACATCTTGCCCACTTATCCGCCGATGTTCATCTTTGCCGGCGCGGCAGGGCTATGGTTTACCACGGCCGTAGCCAGCCGCGCGACCTCTGGCAAAACGGTTGCGGGCAACGCCCCCGCGCAGCGCGACGTAGCGACGCCACCCAGGTTTGCCGCGGTGGCTCGAGGTGTGACCCTGCTGCTGTTAGCGTTGGGCACGTTGGAAACCATCGGCTTCTGGCCTAACTATCTGGCGTACTTCAACCTGATCGCCGGCGGTCCACGGCAAGGCTATCGCCGCCTGGTCGATAGTTCGCTCGATTGGGGGCAGGATCTGATCGAACTGAAGCGATGGCTTGATGCCCATCCCGACGACAGCCGTGATCCACGACGCGTCTACTTATCGTATTTCGGTACCGCCAAGCCCGAGGCGTATGGCATTCGCGCCGAAGAGCTGCCGAAGTTTTTTCCGCGCTGGAATCCGACTTTGCCTGCGCCGCTGGCCGGTGGTTTGTACTGCATTAGCGCTAGCATGTTGCAGCAGGTTTACACGGTTCCCTACGTGGGGAAGTGGAACGAGCAGTTCGAAAAATATTATCAGGATTTGCGCCAGGTCGTGGTGCCGTTCCAACGTGCCGCGTCGAACCCGGCGGCGTTGCAACAAATGGCCGAGAGTGCGCCGCTGGCCGAGTTGCAAGAGGCATTCCGAGTCTACCGGGTGTTGCGATTCGGACGGCTGTGCAGCTTTCTGCGGCAGCGCGAGCCGGACGACCAGGTGGGCTACTCGATCATGATCTATCGTTTAACCGACGCCGATGTGGACGCGGCGCTCGACGGACCTCCGTGCGAGTTGATCGCCAGGCCCGAGGGGGAAGGGCAATTAGAGGACGACACCGCGCCCGCGGATGAATCGCAGGATCAGAACGCGGCGCCGTAGCATCACAACGTAGCGTCCAGCAATCACCACGACCGCGCCGACAAGCGAAATAGGAACGACAGGCAGCGACGATGCTCGACGTCACGACCACGGTTAATGGCACGATCTGGCCGGGTATACCCGGACCATTCGCGTCGCAATTGCTGGCGATGCAGTGTCAGTTTGAGTCGATCCAGTGGCTGACGGCCGAGGAGATCCTAGCGCGTCAGTCGCGGCAACTGGGACGGCTGCTTGCTCATGCCTTTGACACCACGGCCTTTTACCGTCGCCGGCTTGAGTCTATCGGCCTGACGCCCGAGCATGTGCAGGGCCGCGAAGAGTGGTCGCGCATTCCGTTGCTCTCGCGCGCCGATATGCAGCAGTTCGCCGCGGATCTGGTTTCGTGCGCTGTACCGGACGCGCACGGTCCACGCAGCCAGCTATTCACTTCGGGTTCGACCGGTCGGCCGGTGATGGTGGTCGGCACCGGGCTGACGCAATTGTTCTGGAATTGCTGCACGCTGCGCGACCATCTTTGGCATCGTCGCGCACCGGGGGCAACGCTGGCGGCGATCCGCAGTTTGCCTGGCGACGAGGCGGGACCACCGCACGGCGTGTCGTCCGAGGATTGGGGCCCGGCAACGCGTGGCATCGTGGACACGGGGCCCAGCCATACTCTGAACATTCACAGCACCGTCGACCAGCAGGCCGACTGGCTATTGCGGCGCGATCCCGATTATCTGCTGACATATCCTTCGAACTTGGCGGCGCTTGTGCAACATTCGCAAGCCAATGGTTGGCGGCTGCCGCGTTTGCGCCAGGCGCGTACGTTTGGCGAGTTGTTGGAACCGCGCGTGCGCGAGCAATGCCGCCGTGTGTGGAATGTCGCGGTTGTCGATATGTACAGCTCGCAAGAGGTTGGGTATCTCGCGCTGCAATGTCCAGACACCGAAAACTATCACGTGCAGTGCGAGAACGTGCTGGTCGAAGTGCTCGATGACCAGGGGCAAGCCTGCCCGCCGGGCAGCATTGGCCGCGTGGTGGTCACCTCGCTGCACAATTTCGCCACGCCCCTTCTGCGCTACGACATTGGCGATTACGCCGAGGTGGGCGAACCGTGCCCCTGCGGTCGTGGGCTGCCGGTGCTGAAGCGAATCATGGGGCGGCAGCGCAATATGGCGATTCTGCCGGACGGGCGCCGACGCTGGCCATCGATCGAATTGGTCGGCACCGAGGATCTGGCTGACTTCCCGCCCATCCATCAGTTTCAATTGATTCAGCGCTCGCGCACTTCGATGGAAATGCTGCTGGTCGCGCTCCGGCCGCTCACACCAGCGGATGAGGAACGGTTGCGCGGCTGGGTGCTGACGGCGCTCGGTCATCCGTTCGAAGTCGGCTTTCGTTACGTCGACGAGATTCCGCGCGGCCCGCTCGGCAAGTTTGAAGACTTCCGTTGCGAGATTGACGAATCATTGGAAATGACGAACCCTGAGAATCCGATCGGCGACGGGGGGCGCGGCGATGTCTGATATTGGCCTTACAGGCAGTGCGCCCGGCTCTTTAGCCTGTAGCGTCGTAGGCGTGCCGGACCTCTTGGACACAGACCGCGCACAGCTACTGGCTTTGATGCGAGGTCATTTCGACCAGGTGGACGCCGCGCAGTTTTATCGCGATCTGGACGAAAAGCCGTCGGTCGTGTTGGTACGTGAAGCAGCATCGTCACGTATCTGCGGTTTTTCGACGATCACGTATTTCGATATGGTCGTTGCTGGCGAACTTGTCGGAGCGGTATTCGCCGGTGATACGGTAATCGAACCGCAATATTGGGGCCATTCGGCCTGGGTCTACGCCTGGGCGCGGCACAGTTTCGAGATCGCGCGTCACGCCAGCGCCACGCACGTCTATCTGCTTCTGCTGACGTCGACGCATCGCAGCTATCGATTCATGCCCGGATTCTTCCAAACGTTCTATCCGCGTCCCGATGTTGCGATCCCCAAGGACGTGCAAGCCAGGCTGGACGCATTGACGCTGCGCAAGTTTCCCACGGAATACGATGCGGCGCGAGGGATCGTCGCCTTGCACAAGCCGACGCCGGTCCGGCCGGAACGCAATCTGTATGGTTCCGCGCCGGGTGATACGGTCGAGGATCGCTTCTTCGTCGACCGAAATCCCGGCTATCTGCGCGGCGACTACCTGGCCTGCATTGCCGAGTTCACCTGGGAGAATCTGACGGCGCTGGGAAGACGCGTCGTGAGCGAGCGGGCATGATCCTTTGATGGCTCTCGAAATTGGACGTGCATGTTCGAATTAGGTCAGTACCTTGACGGCGCGCCCTCCGGTAGAACAGGCTAATAGCAGCGCCGCAAACTTCTTCGCATCGTCGATGGTTTCGGCAATCGGTCGCGGCTGGTCTGAGTTACGACGCACCGCGACAGAAAACTTGCCCTACCGCAGCCGGCGCACCAATTACCTGTTCGACGAATGACGCAGACATCCCATAGCGCCGGCGAGCAGAAAATGCCCGCCGCGACGAATTCGGTTGCCGGATCGCGCCTGCTGCGCGGTCCGCTGCCGGTGATCGTGCTATTGGTTTGTCATCTGGCGCTCGGATATAGCGCTGTGTGTCAGAAATCGATGACCTTCGACGAAGGGGTACATCTGACCGGCGGTATGAGTTATTGGTCGCTCGGCGATTACCGCATGCACCCCGAGAACGGCAACTGGTCGCAGCGGCTGGCGGCCTTGCCTGTATGGCTGAGCGGAACCCGCTTTGTGCCCACGGGGGACATTACCTGGGACACGGGCCTGCCGTGGGAAACGAGCGATCATTTTCTCTTTCGTGCCGGGAACGATCTGGACACGATGCTGGTGCGCGGACGGGCCGCGATCGCGCTGGCCAGCGCCGCGTTGGGCCTGCTGGTTTATCTATGGTCGCGCAAGTTATTCGGCCTGCCCGGCGGCTTGATCAGCCTGACGCTGTATGCCTTCTCTCCGACGTTTCTGGCGAATGGATTTCTGACGACGTCCGACTTGATGGCGACGCTGTTTTTCACGGCGTCGGTCGGATGTTTATGGACACTGCTGCAGTGCGTGACGCTCGCGGCAGTTGGGGCTACTTGCTTCTCGGTCGCCGGATTATTGCTGGTGAAGTTTTCCGGCGTGCTCATCGGCCCTATGGCGGCAGTCCTGGTCGCGATACGGCTCTCGGATCTAGCGCCGGTGCATTGGCGGATCGGTCGTCCGCGCGAGGTAAACGGGCTGACGCCGCAGTTGGCGCTGTTTGCTGGGCTGGCAGTCGTTGTAGCGCTTGGCGTCTCGCTCGTGATCTGGACGTCCTATGGTTTTCGCTACTCGGCATTCGCCCCGGATCAGACGAACGAGGCGACGCGCTTTCAAGTGACTTGGGAAGGTGTCGAAGAGGGGTTGCCGCCGTATGTCGCGCGAGCGCTCGAACTCGGCCGGCAATACAAATTGTTGCCCGAGGCGTGGATGTACGGCTTCGGCTACACGCTCTTCACCGGGGCGCGCCATTCGTTTCTCGACGGCATGTACAGCACGAAGGGTTGGGCGCGATTCTTTCCCTATTGCTTCGCGTGGAAGAATCCGCTGTCGCTGTTCGTGGTGCTGGCGCTTGGGATGTGGGGATGCCGGGTCGCGCGGCGAGCGGCGATGGCAGACGCGGCTGCCTCGAAGCAGCGCGCCTGGTGGTATCCGCTGTCGCCACTGTTGGTGTTGTGGGGAGTTTATTGGGCCACGGCCATCACCAGCAGCATGAACATTGGCCATCGACATATCCTGCCGACGTACCCACCGTTGTTCATCCTGGCCGGAGCCGCGGGCCTGTGGTTCCGCTCGTTCACAGGATCACGCGCCGCGCGATCGAAGAAAGATCCATCCGCCGCGAATGTTCCTGGTGGAGCGTTAATTACCGGGGCACGCGTCGCGGTGCTCGCGGCGCTGGCCAGCTACGCGATCGTCGCTGTATGGAGCTGGCCGAATTACCTCGCATATTTCAATCTGCTGTCCGGCGGGCCCGATCATGCCTATCGGCGGCTGGTCGACAGCTCGCTCGACTGGGGGCAGGACCTAAAGGGACTGAAACGCTGGCTGCACGAGCATCAGGACGATACCGCTGACGGGCAGCGCGTTTACCTTTCCTATTTCGGCATGGCCGGGCCGCAATATTACGGCATTGATGTGCGACCGTTGCCGAGCTTTCGCATGCGGTGGCACGACGAAGCCGCGCCACCGCCGCTGGTTGCTGGCCTGTACTGCATCAGCGCCACGATGGTACAGCCGATCTACGGCAATTATCCCGGACATTGGAACACGGTGTACGAGGAACTTTACCAGCGGCTGCGTTCGGTCTTCGAGGCGCCTGTGCAACAGGGGGCGGACCTGTCGGCAATGGCGAAGCTGGTACCGCAACTGAACCCGGAAGAGTTGAAGATGGCGCTCCGCAACTACGAAGAGCTGCGCTTTTCGCGGTTGTGTAGTTTTCTGCGCCAGCGCGAACCGACGACGAAGATCGGCTATTCTATTCTCATCTACCGGCTCACGGACGCAGACCTGGCGCAAGCGCTAGTCGGCCCGCCGAGCGAGCTGCTTGCCAAGCCCGAGAATCAGCCTTAGCCGATCGCGATGAGCCCCGCCAAGCCCACGAAGAGCAAGCCGAAGCCTGTTGTCGCACGGGAAGCCGTGCCGGAAATCGCGCCGCGCCTGGCGCGCTTTGCGCCGCTGGTGCCCTGGGTTAGCCCGGTGTTGATCGTGGCCGCGGTCGGCGCGATGCTCTGTTGGACGTGGGGCACTTGGCCGGATGTGATCGTCGATTTCGGCCGCGAGCTGTACGTTCCCTGGCGGCTTACGGAAGGCGAGGTTCTGTATCGCGACCTGGCCTTTTTCAATGGTCCGCTCTCGCCCTACTGGAACGCCCTGTGGTTTCGTTTATTCGGCGTTGGGCTGCGCACGTTGGTCGTGGTGAACTTGGCGATTCTGGGCGTGATGCTCGCGCTGTGGTATTCGCTGCTGCGAACGATTGGCAGCCGCACGTCGGCCTTGCTCGGCTGCCTGGTTTTGGTACTGCTGTTTGCGTTCTCGCGTTATACGATTGCCGCCAATTACAACTACATCTGTCCTTACTCGCACGAAGTCACGCACGGGCTGACGCTGTCGCTGGCGGCGTTTTACTTTCTGGCCCGTTATGTGCGCGGCGCGCTTTTACGGGACGTCGCGCTGTGCGGATTGTGCGTCGGACTAGTCGCGCTAACGAAGCCTGAGATTCTTGGCGCCACGTTGCCGGCGGTCGCCCTGGGGTTGTTGCTGGCTCACGCCGCCGGTGGGCGGAATAACGCGCAGTTGGGGCGCATGGCCGTGGCGTTTGTCGGTCCGCTGTTCGTTCCCTTCATCGTTGCTACGGCGCTATTGTCGCTAGCGATCGGACCTGCTGCGGCGGCGACAGGCAGTCTAGGGGGCTGGAAATGGGTCTTTGACACCGAGATCACGTCGCTGCCGTTCTACCGCCATTCAATGGGCGCGCAGGACGCCATGAAACATTTCGGCGTGCTGCTCTCGATCCTCTTCTGGTACGGAATGCTGTTGGGCATGCCGGCCGGAGTCGGCCTGCTGGTGTGGCAATCGCGCCGAGCCGAGCTGGGGGCTGCGATTATCTCGTTTGCCGTGGTGCTGGGAATTCTGCTGTGGAACTTCGAAGTGGTTCCCAATTCGGATGCGCTGCGCCCGTTGCCGATTGCCATGGCAGGAGCATTGCTGGGCGTGGCCCTGCTATGGAAGCGCGTGCCGGACGCGGCCGAGCGCGGGCGGCTGGCCGTGACCGTGGCGCTCTTGATCTTCGCGCTGTTGATGACAGCCAAGATTTTCTTGCATGTCCGTTTGATTCATTACGGCTTTTATCTGTCGATGCCAGCCACGCTGTTGCTGATCTTTGCGCTGTGGGACCTGGCGCCGCGGTGGCTTGAATATTCCGGCGGCTCGGGCTGGATGTTGCGCGGCGCTTTCCTGGCGGCGCTGTTAGTGATCGTATTGCGCTCGCTGGACGAGACTTCGCAAAAGCTGGCGACCCTGACCGAGCGCGTCGGGTCGGGCGCAGATGCCTTTTGGGCCGACTCGCGCGGCGAAGAAATCAATCGCTTGTTGGCAGAGCTTGAAACGCTTGCGCCGCCCGAGGCCACGCTGGCCGTCGTGCCCGAAGGGATCATGCTCAACTACCTGACGCGGCGCGTGGATCCCACGCCGTTCATTTCGCTGATGCCGGTCGAAGTGTTGATGTTCGGCGAGACTCGCATTTTGGAAGCGTTTCTCGACCACCCGCCTGACTATTTGATCCTCACTGACGAGGATCTGGCCGATTACGGCTTTCAGGATTTTCGGTCGAACACCGATGGCTATGCCGACCTGCTGGCCGTGTGGATGAACGACAACTATCAACTGATCGGCAAGGTACCGGCCACCGAAGGTACATTGCTGCGCGGCTTGTTGCTCGAGCGCATTCGTCCAGAAGAACCGCCGGCAAAAGTGGATGCCGCGCCGCTTGGTACGAAAAGAGGTCCTGCGCCGTGAAGCGTCGGCTGCCACGTGCCGGGGATGTGTCACGCGGCAAATCTTAAGAAATTGGCAGGAAAGCCGAAGGCTCGGCATTTTCCAATGCTGGCACAGTCCCAATCCGGACCGGAAGCCACGATTCCCGCGGATTCACTTTGCCCAATCGCGCCTTTCGGCATGCTTTGACCTTGGGCCGGGGCCGTGGACGACATTGGTACAAGCAGGCGGTGACGGCCGGCGCCGGGCAAGGTTGGATTTTGCCCTCACCTAGAGTTATGTTTATGTGAGGAGTTTATTTGCCGTGTACGCGCCTCGGAACATTTCCGATTCGATGCCGTTGCGGCTGACGGTCTGCGCACTGATTGCGGTCGGGCTGGTTGGGCCTGCTCGAGGCATTGCTGCGGTGCAGGACAACGCGCCGCAAAAGTCGACGGGCACCGCGGCAGCGAAAAAGCCGCCCGCGGCGAAAACGACGAAGCCGGCAGCCAAGGCCGCGCCCCGCCAGGCGCCGCAAGATGTGCATCCCACGCCGGCGCTACCGGACGATCCCACGTTGTCTTCCGACGAGTCGAACTCTTTCCTCACGGGCGACCCGTGGCAGGACACGCTACTGCGCTTCAAGCAATGGCTGTCGGTACAGACGCTGTATGATGCCCGCCAGGTGCGGCAGATCCAAAGCCGCATGGCGGACCGCGTACGCAAGGTCGCCAAGGGGAGTCAAAAGGAATTCATCAAAGAGATCGATGCGAAGTTGAACATCCTGTACGGGCCCGGCACCGTGGCTCTGCAGAATCACTTGGAAGAAAGTCTGGCCGCGGCGACTCCGGCCTATGTTAAGAAGTGCCGGCATCAACTGCCCGACGTCGTGGGCTCAACTCCTGAAGAGTTGAAGGAACGGCTGGCGCGTTTCGCCATGCGACATCAGTCGACGGCCGAGGTGCATCAAACTTTCCAGCAGATGAAGCAGTTGCAGATCGCCTCGGACGAGGCACGTGGCGAATCACGCCGTATGGAAAGGCCACGCCCCTCGGCGTCGCATATTGTCTCTGCACCGACCAGCAATAATCGCCGGTCGCAAGGGGGGAGCCGTTTGGCGCGCGATTACTTCCCGCAAAACAACAGCTCGATCAGCTACTCAATCATTCCGGCTATGCCGATGATGACCAACAGTGGCTGGGCCATGTTCGGCGGCGGCGTGGCGATCAACATCACGCGCAGCCGCTAAGCGGATTGGCGATCGACCTCTCGGTCCGTCCTTCGCTCGATGTTACGCGCGCGTTACTTCGCGGCGGCCAGTTTGCGTAGCACGGTTTGCAGGATGCCGCCGTTGCGGTAGTAGTCGACCTCGACCGGCGAATCGATCCGCACCGTGGCCTGGAACTCGGTCACCTTGCCGCCGGGCGTCGTCGCGCGGACGGTCAGTTGGCTGCGCGGCTTAATATTGTCGTCCAGGCCCAGCACGTCGAACGTCTCTTCCCCGGTCAGGCCCAGCGACTGCCAGGTCTCGCCTTGCTTGAACTGCAACGGCAGGATGCCCATGCCCACCAGGTTGCTGCGATGGATGCGTTCGTAGCTGACGGCAATCACGAACCGAACGCCCAACAGCATCGTTCCCTTAGCGGCCCAGTCGCGGCTGCTGCCGGTACCATATTCGGCGCCGGCCAACACGACCAATGGAACCTTTTCCTCGTGGTACTTCATCGCAGCGTCATAGATCGGCATCACCGCGCCGTCCGGCAGGTGACGCGTGACGCCTCCTTCGGTTCCCGGAGCGAGCAAATTGCGAATGCGGATGTTGGCGAACGTGCCGCGGGTCATCACGCGATCGTTGCCGCGACGGGCACCGTAGCTGTTGAAATCGCGCGGATCGACGCCATGCTCGACCAAGAACTTACCGGCCGGGCTTTTCGTGGCGATCGAGCCGGCGGGCGAGATGTGGTCGGTCGTTACCGAGTCGCCTAGCGCCGCCAGCACTCGTGCCCCTTGGATCGGCTTCACCGGCTCGTCCGAGGCCTGCAGGCCGCTCAAGAACGGCGGCTCTTGGATGTAGGTGCTGTCCGAGTCCCACGCGTACAGGGCGCTTCCCGCCACGTCGATCTCGTTCCATCGCTCGTTCGATTCGAACACGCCGGAGTAGCGCGCCTGGAACGACTCGGGCTTCACGGCCTGCTCGATCGCGTCGCTGACTTCCTTCTGCGTCGGCCAAATATCTTTCAGGTAGACCGGTTTGCCGTCCCGGCCAGTTCCCAACGGGTCATTCACCAAATCGATGTCGGTCGTCCCGGCCAGGGCGTATGCTACGACCAGCGGTGGGCTGGCTAGGTAGTTGGCCTTTACCAGCGGGTTGATGCGCCCCTCGAAATTGCGATTACCGCTCAGAACAGCCGCCGCGACCAGGTCGCCTTTCGTCACGGCATCGGCCACCGGTTGCGGTAGCGGACCGCTATTGCCAATACACGTCGTGCAGCCATAGCCCACGGTGTTGAAGCCAAGCTCATCAAGGGCCTTGGTCGTGCCTGCCTTTTCGAGGTAGTCAGTTACGACGCGCGATCCCGGCGCCAGGCTGGTCTTTACGTAGGGCTTGACGTGCAACCCTTTCTCGACGGCTTTCTTGGCCAGCAAGCCGGCCCCCAGCATGACCGAAGGGTTGCTCGTGTTGGTGCAACTGGTGATGGCGGCGATGACGACGTCGGCGTGTTTCACTTCGGCTTTGGTTTTCTCTGCAACGGCTAATCCGCCAGTGGCTTGATCGGAAGTCGCGGCGCGCTTCGCGTCGGCTTCTTTCATCATTGCGCCGAAGTTGCTGTTGAAGACCTTGCTGACGTTGGACAGCTCGACGCGATCCTGCGGGCGCTTCGGCCCGGCGAGGCTCGGCGTGACGGTCGCCAGGTCCAGCTCGAGCACCTCGCTGAACTCCGGCTCGACATCCTTCTGCCGCCAGAGGCCCTGCTCCTTGGTGTAGCGTTCGATGAGATCGATGTACTGCCCATCG